>JBBSYD010000029.1:0-16607 GCA_038045425.1 Nanobdellota archaeon
ATATAAATTAGAAGAAATTAGAGTTTATAATCATTCCGGTATAGGGTCACTCTCTAAATATGGAGATTTTTAAGAGTTTTTATGGATATGAGAAATAAAATAGTCAGAGGACTAGTAGGTATTTTGACTGCAGGAGCCTTGCTTAACTTTGGATGTAATCAACAGACACCTGGAGTTGAAGTATCTGGAAGTAAATATAATGTTTCTGCGAACAAAATTGTTCAAACAAAAAGTTCATTTCTTGATGATGGAGTTATCAAAGTAGGAGTAATAAGTGATATTGAAGGAGCAGTTGATAGTGTTTCAAATGCAACAAAAATATTTCAAAATGAGAGAGTGGATGTAGTATTAGTTGCTGGAGATTTGTATAGCGATTTTGCTAGACAAGCTCGTTCTCAATCAAATGTTAAAAACGGAACTAAAGTGCTTGAGCCATTGGTAGGTATAGGTGTGCCAGTTTATATTATTCCTGGAAATCATGAGTCTAGAAAAGATTATACTCAAATAATAGAAAATTTCAAAGGAAATAAAAATGTTTTTGATTTGAATGATAGAATTGCAGATTTACAGGGAGTTAATATTGCTGGTCTTGGAGGATATCACGATTCAAGATTTACTTCGCCATATGGGTTTTTAATTTCAGATTCACAATATGAAAGACTAGAGGGCAGGTTAAAGAAAGGTAATGAACAAAGTGAACCTACCTTAATTTTAACTCATGGTCCTCCTAAGTCAGATACAAAAATAGACTATGTTCCTAATGTTGGAAATGTTGGAGATAGTCGTCTTGCTGAAATATTAAGTTCTAATCCTAATGCTATTAATCTGCATGGACATATTCATGAAGGAGGAGGCAATATAGCTAATTATGGTTCTAACTCATTTGCAATTAATGTATGTTGTGGTGGAGAAAATGCTATTTCAGGAAGTAGAGTTGGAATTGTAAGTATTAAAGATGGAAATGTTTCATATCAAGAGGTAAAATTAAAATGAAGAAAAATATTTCTGCAACTATGGACAGATTAAACATCGCTTCTGGAATAAGAAGTTTAATTAGACAATTATGGAAACATAATTATAGAACTTCAAATAGTTGTGATGGAAATAGAGAGAGGAAGTATGTTATGTTTACTGGTGGAGATGGCTGGTTTGGAGAAAGAAGTTTAGATTTTGGTCTAACAAGAGTTGAAAATTGTGGAAGTTGCTATGAAATTAATGAAGCTGAAGCAAAAAGATTTGGAGTTAATCCCGAGAGTACAAAAGACAGAGGTAAATCATGTACCTTGTGCGGAGCAGGAATAAATGGTAATGTAGTTTATAGATTAGAGATAAAATGAGAATAACTATGATAAGCTTACAGGAAATTGCTGGGCTGTTTTTGAGAGAACTTGAAAATTATGCTGTTGATAATACCTTAGCTGTGACTGAGTTGGCCCAATTGGGTATGCAAAGTGACATTGATAACGAGAGTGATATACGATTTGAGGTAATGCCTGAAACCGAAAGTCCTGTTTATGCTGTTAGATTTGTTAGACGAGGCGTTGTTCCTCTTGCAGTTAAATTAGAACCTGAATTGAAACGTTCTTCTTTGGAATTAGCAGTACATCAGACGATAATTGAAGGATATAGAGTATTTGGGATTGATAATTCTGAAAATATATATCAAAGGAAAGTATTTCCCTTGGAAGATTTAAGGGAATGTGAAAGAGAATTACAAACTATTAGAGATATTGTTTTTCCTTCGTATAATTAATTGTATCATAAGAATATTTAAATAGTTTTTAGAGTAAAATATCTAATGAGCTATAATCTTATCAGGGAGATATCCGAAAATAGTTTTTCTTTGAGAAGAGACTATGATGAAACATTTAGACATTTAGAAGAATTAGGGATAAGTAAACTTTTAATTGATGCTCCTGCGAAAGTATTTGGCGCTCTAAATAATTTTCAATATAGAAAAGAAGTACAGGAGTTTTATATTTTAGGAATGACTTGTAGTTTAATTTCTTTTGAGGCAATTTCTAAGGGGGATTTGAGAACTGGAGAAATTATGGCTTTGAGTGGACTTGTTTCTATTATGGGGGGAGTTTTACATCATTTAGCTATGAGTCGTAAATTTTCTCGAATGAAAACTATTGAAGAGAGGAATTAATTTAGAAATAGGGAAGAATAAGTAAAATGAGAATATCAATACCAACGTTAAGAGAAATTACTGGATTGTTATCAGAAACATTAGACAAACAAGCCATAAGTACATTTGATGATTTTAAAAGAATAGCTGAGAGAAAGATGAAATTTAGGTTTAAGATAAATGGAAGACTAGATACAATTAAGTTTAGACGGGACCCAACACACTGGGACTATTACTGGATAAATTATAATATGCGTGAATATGATGCAGAGAATAGAAAAGAACAAGATATACCCGTAATGAACATTAATATGTCTGAATATGCGTTTTATATAGAATTAATTACTTATAGAACTCCTATTCAAGATTTTCAGCTATTGCGTATGGATACAGACGGTAATTTTGTTTTAAGACAAACATTTCCTGGGGAGGATTTAAGTGCGTGTAAAAAAAGTTTGGATAAACTTAGTCATAGAGTTGGTTATGAGTGGAATTAATTGTCAAGAACTAAATGTTCTTGAGCACCTCGAAACTCTTAGAGTTTCTCAGTTTTAATTAAAAACTTATCTACGTCTTTTCTTGCTTTTTCTCTTTTTGATTGATGTTCTTTGAGGAAAGCTTGGACTTTTTCTATGAGTATTGCTTTTAGTTCTCCAGATAGGAGTTTGCCTGATTTGTAATCTTTTTCTATTTTTTCTAGTTTTTTATCGTCCTCTTCGAAGAAGAATTTGAGATATTGGAATGAGACATCAACATCAGGATTGCCTCCTAACTTTCTGTGTTCTTCGAGAGTTTTTTGTCCCCCTGAGAATGCATATTTATTGATTTTCTTTTTTACTTCTTCGGGGGTGTCTGTGAGATAAATAACATCATTTGTTGTATCTGAAGATGACATTTTTGAGTTTCCAGAAAGCCCAGGAATAAATTTTGCATGCAGTGCTGCTGGCTTTTCAAAATTAAATGATTCTGCGATATCTCTAGTTAAACGAATAAAAGGATCTTGATCTATTCCTACTGGGACTACAGTTAGATGTTTACCTTCTTTGAATTGGGGAAATAGTATATGTGCTGCTTGCATTGCAGGATAAAAACTCCATCCGATATTTTTCTCAGGAGTTAAACCAAAAACTCCCTTTGCTTCGGAGTAAGTTATTTTTTTAGCACATTGAGCAGCATATTTGTAAATGTCTGTGTAAATAAAATCTTGAAATATTAATGTCTTTCCAGGTTTGAAGCCTAGTGCAATTAAATCGAGTATGTTATCTAAGGCGAATTCTTTTGCTTTTTCAATGGTTAATCCTGGTTTTACATAGAATTTTTCATCATCAGATATAGGAATAAATACTTGGCAATCAAATTCTTCTTGAAGGGATTTTGCTACAAAGAAGGGAACTAGATGCCCGAGGTGCATTTTTTCACTTGGGCCCCTGCCCGTAAGAACGGATATTTTTTTCTTATTTTCAATTGCAGAAAGCCATTTATCAAAATCCCTATGGGAAAAATAAACTCCTCTTCTTAATAATGGATGCATTTTAGAGAACTTCTTCTTTATCTCATTTGAAATTATAGATGTGCCAAATTCTTTCACTAATTTATCATAATCTATCTCTCCCTTAACTTCCCAGGGATTGACTGTTGCCTCGTTTTTCATATGGTGATGATGTATAAGAGATTTATAAAGATTGGGTTATCTTTAGTTTTTTCTTTGTCGAAGAGTGCAACAAGATTTATATATAGAAAATGCTGGTTAAATTAATGAAAAAGAGTTTGGGATTCGTATTAATCTTGATGATTATTGCGTTTATTGTACCTATGGTAAGTTCAAGCATAGTTTTCAAGCAACCTAACCCCGTTTATAATATCGGAGATGAACTTAATACTAAGGTAGATGTTAGTAGTTTGCAGGAAAATAATGAATTTTTGGTTGCAGATTTAATATGCGGGGCTAAGACTAATGAATTGCTTAGAGTCCCTATTAAATTGAAAGCAGGAGAGCAAAAAAGTCAAGAAATTATAATTGATTTGGATAGAAAGGTATTAGATGGATTAAGTGGGGTGTGCTTTTTGAGGGCAAATTATGGAGTGGAGAGTGTTGAGAGTAGAAAATTTGAAATAAGTTCGGAAGTAAATCTTAATGTTGAAAGTTACTCTTCAAAGGTTAACCCTGGGGAAAGTTTAGCTGTTAGTGGAAAAGCAATTAAGAAGAATGGAGAGTTGCTTAGCGGAGTGATATCTTTGAACGTCGAAGGATTGAATATTTATCAGACTGTATCTGCAGTTAGTGGAATATTTTCTGTTAATTTTTCTATTCCAAAAAATGCTAAATCTGTAGAATATAATGTTGAGGTTATGGCTTATGATAAAGATGGAAACGGAGAAATAATGAATTCTGGAAATTCTAATTTTTCATTTAAGGTTAATCCGGTATTAACTAAGATGGATATTGCATTATCTGAATTGAATGTTGTTCCTGGAAATAGTATAACTTATACTGCATTTGCATTGGATCAGGCGGGAGATTCGATGACTTCGGATGCTACATTAACTATTGTAAGCCCTATTGGAAGTCAAGAGGAAAGGTTAATTCAAACTTCTCAGACATACCAAATAATAACTAAAGCTAATTCTACGTCTGGAACTTGGAAACTTATTATTTCTTCAAACAATGTCTCTAGTGAAAAATCGTATCAAGTTGAAGAATATGAAGTTGCAGAATTTAAAGTTTTAGGAAATATCCTGACTGTAAATAACATAGGTAATGTAGTTTATGACAAAGCAATTGAAGTTACAATTGGACAAGAAAAGATTGTGGTAAATGGAACTTATGTTCCTATTGGAGGAGCTAAGAATTATGAATTGGAAGCACCAGACGGAGATTATGACATCTTTGCTAATGATGGAAGTGTTTCTGGAAATTTAGGAAGATCTTTTCTTACTGGAGAAGTTATTGCAATTAATGATCCGAATAATAAAAGATTTGTAAATTTAACAAGTGGGATTTGGATATTGATTATATTAGTTTTAGGAGGAGTAGCATTTGTTTATTATAAGAAAGTTGCAAAAAAGAGCTATTATGGAGCAACTCCTAGTAGAAGAGTTAGTATTTTAGCTGCAACTCCTAGAGCAGATGAGGTGCAAAATGGAGAAAAAGAGAATGCAAGTCTTGTTGCTTTGAAATTGAAGAATTATGATGTATTGAAAGGAAATGATGGAGTAAAGGGAGTAGTTAATGGAATTGTTTCGGATGCGAGAAGAAGTGGGGCTTATGTTGAGCAGGGAATTGGAGGGGCGTTATTGTTTATATTTACTAAGTCAGTTACTAAGCAGGCAGATAATACTTTATCTGCCGTTGAGTTTGGTAAGAGTATGGTTGAGAAGATAGTGGATTATAATAGTAAAGTAACAAATAGAATAGAATTCGGAGCAGGAGTTAATAATGGAGAAATTATTGCGGAGTATAGAGGAGGAATATTGAAATATCATGCAATGGGCAATTCGGTATTTGGAGCAGGAAAGATTGCAGATTCTGCTTCTGATGCGTTGATAATAAGCGATAGTGTTCATGCAATCACTAGAGCTAGAGTTAAAGTTGAGAAAGCAATGAATGGATGGAAAGTTGCGAATATAAAAGATAATTCAAAGTATAGTGATTTTATTGGAAAGTTTATGACTAGACAAAAGAGTGGAAGGGATTTAGTATGAAAGTTGTTAATAAAAAAGTAAGAGGAGTTTGGTTGTCTATTTGGTTGTGGGTAATGTTAGTTGTGAATTCTTTGACGGTTTTATTTGGGTTGTTGCTGTTGGTTGTTTCGCTTTTTAGCGGAAGTTATTCATGGATTGTTTTTGTCGGGACGAGTATATTTTCTGCAATTAATGTTATTTCAGTTTTAGGATTGTTTAAGTGGAAAAAGTGGGCGTTTTATTTAATTGTGATTACTACTATACTAGTTGCAGGGTTTAATTTTTATTTGGAAATGCCGATAAAGACAATAGTTGCAGGATTGTTAGGTGGAGTTATTACTACTTTGTTCGTTGTGAAGAATTGGAAGTTGTTTAATTAGGAAGAATTAAATATTAAAGAGATTGATGAGTTACATGTTAAGAAAAAATTTATTTGGATTAATTGCAGTTGTTGGATTAATGAGTGCAGTTTATTTAAGCCGTGACAATAAGACAGATATTCAGTCGAGATATCCAAAAGTTAATAGTAAAGTAGTTAGAATTGATGATTATATTGCTGATAAACAAAGTTATGATTTATTAAGAAATTATCTTGAACGTCTTGCAAAAAATGCAATGAACTGTCATTTGAGAAATAGGAAAATTTATTTTCTTGCCGAAGATGTAATTAGAGAGATAAACTTAACTTCAACAAGAAATGCAAGAGCGATTATAAAAAAATCAGATGCAAATGGAGATAAAGTTGTGACAAGAGAAGAATTTGCAGATAGTAATTATGGATTTTTAGTTGAGAATTTGGAAAAAGTTGTTAAAGAGAATAGTTCCGTAAGTTTGACAAACAGATAATCCTAATAAAATTATTCTTTTTTAGGCTTTGAAGAATGATTACTTAAGACTCCAGCATAACCTACTGCAGTTAAATAGAAGAAAGCTCCTGAAATCAAATTCTTTCTAGCTTTGTGAAGATGGGCTAGATTATCTGCTTCCCTGATAAATTTTTGAGTAGCACCTTCTAAGTTTGAAGGAAGATCATCAATTTGCCTTTTTTCGGTTATTCCCTCGTATGTTTTAGCTGTACCTGCGCCTAGACTTAATAATGTGGCTACTCCTAGGATTATGGGTTTGTAATTCATAGGGAAGTTGGATAAAATAAACTATTTAAGAATATAGATATGAAAATATATACTTAAGTAATCACAAAAGAATTATTCTTCTTTTCTACGAGCTATAGAATATACTACTACTCCTGCTGCGCCCGCCAGGAAAAAATCAAGAGCTCCTAAAAAATAACGTCCACTACCTTCCCGAGCTGAAAGATTTGTTGCTTCGTTTATAACTTCTGGAGTAATTCTTTCTGCTTTTGCATAAACTGCATCTCTTACTGAATTTCTCTTTGATATTCCTTCGGCTAGGTTTTCAACGCCCATGTAAAATAATGTAATGGCTAATCCGCTCGTTATTGAAAGACGTAAATCTCTTGACATTATTTATTGATTAATTGTTTGTTTTTAAGCATTTATATGATTAAATAGTGTGTGTGTTATATGATTAAAGAGCGATAGTTAATGATTCAACAGGAAATGGTAACCTCGGAACTATACAAGGAACATCTTGGACTACAAATAGCATTTCAAGTCATGCTTTATATTTTAATGATTTAGACGATAGAATAAGCGTAATAAAAACTCCAAGTGTTGATTTAACTGATGAAGTTAGGCTAGAAGCATGGATTAATAGAAGTAGTTTACAAGACGGAACTATTATAAGTCGTAATGGTCCATTTTGCCTTTTAGTGAAGCTCCCCACCCCAAGAGGTTTGCCTGAGGGCAAATCCTCACTGCGGTTCGGAGTGGGGCATCTTCATGCAAATACGCTGAACCCCGCTTCCAAAACATGCTGTTATCTCCTCAATATATAAACTAATTATTTTTAGAAAATTTGTTCAACTTAATCCTGCTGAAGCTTTCACCCTATGCCTAGAGCATAGGGTATAACGATTAATTAAAAATAATAAAGCATATGCAGGAGTAACTTGCGGAAGTGGAAAAGGATGGGCAACTGCGGAAGGTTCAACTATCTTACAAACAAATCAGTGGTATCATTTAGTCATGTCTTATGATAATTCAAAATTGCGAGTGTTTGTTAATGATATTGAATAAAATTCCACACCGAAAACTGGGATTATGGTTGTTCGTTCTCAGCAACCTTGGATTGGGTGGGGCGAACCTGGTCAAAACCAATATTTTAGTGGAGTTATGGATGAAGAATATATAATCGTGCTGTTGTTCCAAGACTAGAAACCGTAGGTATATCCTCATTAAATGACTCTATTTCTTTAAGAGTTAGAACAACTGGAAATGAGAATTATCAAGTACAATCTTCAAAAAGTTTAAATGAAACAACCTTTTGGCAAACAATTACTAATTTTATGAGCACTCCAAACCGAGATATTAGTGAGGTTATTTTGCCAAAACAAGAGGAAAAGTCTTTATTTTACAGGATTAAGCAAGTGGAGTAAACCCTGAAAAACTGACAAATAAATAATATAGAGGATTTGGAAAAACCCTCAAATCCTCTAAGAAGTCCTTTGAAAACCCCATAAAATGTTTTGAAATAGGGGGTTATTCAAAGTCCTCTATAACTTTGATTACAAAATATAATTGAGAGATAAAAGACCCAATACATAGATTTAATAATATTTAGTAATATGTATTGCTATGGAAGGAAAAGAAGATTTTTTTAAGGTATATAATAATGTTTCTTTAGAAGAAAGGAAGCTTACAATTGTTGTTTTAGATGGACAGCCAATAAGCTGGATTTTAGCCTATCAAGAAATTAAAAATGAAACAAAAAATGGACAAAAGATATTTAAAATACTAAAGGAGCTTAAAATAATATGAGCAAAGAAAGAGATGAAGAGATAAAAGAAATAGAAAAACAAATAATTATCGAAAGATTAAGGCAAGCCCCTGCAAATATGAAAATCTCTTTTGGTATGTCTGATGGTAAATTTTTAGATAGAGATGAGTTAATACATCAAGTAGTAGAAGACACGATTATAGGTCAGAAAATTGTGAAAGTTCAAATGGCTTATTTGAAGGCTCTTAAAAATAATTTGGTAGTTGAGGGATAAACAAATGCCCCGCGTTCTTTTTTCTCGCCCAATGCATGATGTAACCTTAGGTTATCTTCATTATTATAGCAAAGAATTGGTTAAATTATCTAAAGACTTAAACCATAGTACTGTAAATAAAGAGTACACTGAAGCGAATAGGAAAGTTATCGAAAAAGTGATTTCCAAATTTAAACCTGATTTAATAATGCTAAATGGACATGGTTCTCCTGAAGTTGTTTGTGGACATAATAACGAAATAATTGTATCTTCAAGAGATAATCCTAAACTACTAAAAGATGCTATAACTTATTCTTTCTCTTGCTCTTCGGCTTTAGTCTTGGGAGAAAAAGCTGTAGAAAATGGAGCAATTTGTTTTATAGGATATGAATTTGATTTTGCACTTGGCAAAGACCCAGACAGCGAATCCACGCCTTCTAAAGATAAAATTGCTAAATTATTTATGGAGCCATCTAATTTACTCTTTAAGAATATTTTAGAAGGGTGCCCGATAAAATACGCAGTAGAAAAGGCAAAGGAAATGATGAACAAAAATGTATGGTATTTGAATACTACTAATGCTTTTCCAGAAGCAATACATTATGCTCCGTATTTATATGGAAACTATTTAGGTTTAGTTGCCAAGGGAAATGATAATGCTTCTGTAAAATAGATTTATAAATTGTTCAATAAGCGTTCCGTTTTAAAATTATATCTTAATCAATTCATCTCCATCTAGATAATAACCTTCGTGACCCGTCTTTCCGTCTAGAAGGTTTTGAAGGAAGATTATTGCATCAGCATCTAATCCTATATCTATTGCGGTCTTTATTGCGTGGGCTTTAAGGCAATTTGGGCAAGAGGAGTGAAGTTCTTCTTGTGATTGTGAGACATTATTTCTCTTTGTGAATTCATCTAGTTCGGAAATAAGAGTATCTGGAATAAGAATTCTATTTAGTAAAGCTTGAGCTTTATTTCTTAACATAAAAAGTGCAAAGGGACTTATATCACTTTCTATGTTTTTTGTGTATTGTTCATGTGCTGAAAATTTTTGTTTTTGTATCATTGTGTAATTTGCAAGAGCTGAAACGACTTGCGAAGAATTAATTATAAATGAAAAATGTAAAAGACTTACAAGTATAAGGCTTGACAAAAAGATGTCTGCCGAATCCGTGCTCTTTATTTTCCATATTATATTATATCACTTGGAGTTTATATACTTTATGTAAGTTGAGTAATTATTAGTGTATAGAGAGGTTTGAATAACCCTCAAATAGCATACAAATAATTAAAAAGATACTAATGATGTTTTATTCATGCCGTTAGAAATAGTCTTGGAAAAAAGAAAGTTAGAACCTCGTGATGCATATAGATGTATTTCGGATTTTGTATTTTATAATCCTTTGCGCGATGATATTTATAATAGAACTAGGGTTTTCACGCCAGACTTAAAAATAGATGGACTTTATTTAATTATTTTATCTAATGGGGCAGGATTCTCAATTTCACAAGTGCAGGGTGTTATTGGAGTAGTAGATAACTTTGCAGATGTAGAACGAAGAACTTATGAACTTGCAAGAAAACTTGCAGAGGAAAGGGCTAAAAATGAAACTTATGGGTGGTATAATGACAAACGAGGAGTTCAATTTACTGATAATACTTCCAAACCAGAGAGAGAAAGATTAGAATTAGCTGTCGCTTAGTTATTTAATTAAATTGATTAAATTACAGGTTATACTTTATGCTCAAAGTTGTCTACTAGAAAGCCTTAAAAATAGATTTGTATTGGGGAATATATGAACACGAAATATAAAGTTTTGATTGGAGTTGTTGTTTTAGTTGCGGTAGCTTGGGCATTATTATCTTTATCAAAGGTTATGACTATTGGAACTGGATACGGAATTAGCGAAGAGGATAATGTTGTTTTAGCTCAGTGTTTAACTGATAAAGGGGTAGTTATGTATGGACTTCCAACTTGTTCTCATTGTAAGGATCAGAAGGCATTATTTGGAGGAGGATTTGAATTGATTAATTATGTCGATTGTAGTAAGAATCCTGATTTGTGTGCTGGATTAAGTGGAGTTCCTGCTTGGAAGATTGGTGAAAAATGGTATTATGGTGTTCAGTCTTTGGAAACATTGAAATTATTTAGTGGATGTTAGTTTTATGAAAAAAATTATTTATTTAGATAATGCTTCTACGACTCAAGTTAGAAAAGAAGTTGTTGAAGTAATGAATAAAGTTATGTTAGAAGATTATGGAAATCCTAGTTCTTCTCATCGCTTGGGAGAAGAGGCTATGAAAAAGATTAATGAAGTTAGGGGGAAAATTGCTAACGAAATTGGAGCAAAGGCGAATGAAATTATTTTTACTTCTGGAGCGACTGAAGCAAATAATTTAGTTTTGAATGGTGTTTGTGGAATGGAAAATTCTAGAAAAAATATTTTTATAAGTGCGATTGAACATTCTTCGGTTTATGAGTGTGCTATGAATTTGAAGAGTAGAGGATATAATATTGTAGAAATTCCTGTAAATGTCGACGGAATTATAGATATTGATTTTATGGAGAAGAATATTGATGAAAATACTTTATTGGTTAGTGTTATACATGGAAATAATGAAATTGGAGTTTTACAGGATTTGAATAGTATTGGAAAAATATGTAAAAAGAATGGGACCTTGTTTCATTCTGATTGTGTTCAGAGTTTTGGAAAAGAGAAAATTAGAGTAAGGTATTGGAATTTAGATTTTATTTCTGCATCTGGGCATAAAATTGGAGCAAGTAAGGGAATTGGATTTTTGTATGTTAAAGAAGGTTTGAAATTGAAACCTCTTTTTGTTGGAGGGGGGCAGGAAGCTGGAAGAAGAGCTGGAACTGAAAATTCTCCGGGAATTGTTGGATTTGGAAAGGCACTTGAAATTGTGAAGAAGGAAAAGTGGGAGGATGTTAGGAAGATTAGAGATTATTTTGTTAAAGAATTGATTAAATTGGGCGGAAGGATTAATGGAAGTTTAGATAATAGATTGGCTAATAATATTAATGTTAGTTTTAAGGGATTAAATGGAGAAAATGCGATTTTAAGATTGAGTGAAAAAGGAATAATGTGTTCGACTGGAAGTGCGTGTAATGAGAAGAAAGAGAAAGAGAATAGAATTCTACGGGCTATTGGGATTGAAAAGAGTTTAATGAATGGAACTTTAAGATTTAGTTTAGGATTTGAGACTTCTAAGAAAGATATTGATTATGTTTTAAAGGAACTGAAAAAGATAGTGGAATAATTGAGTATGTATATTTAAAAAGTAATTCTCGATGAGAGAAAGATGAAGAATTATTTATTGAATATTATTTTAGCAGGAGGAATTTTATTTTCTGGGGGATGCATTAGTGAGAGAGTAGGGGGAAATGTGAATAATAAATGTACTGAGAATTTAGTGAGAATTAATCAGGTAGTGAAAAATTTAGAAGGGGATACTAATGGAGTTCGGGGAATTGAAAGAAAAGTCATAGTTGAAGAATATGAAGAGGTGTCTACAGATCGTTATTTAAAAAATATGTTGAATAATGATGGCGTTTATGTTTTTTGTGCTGCTCTGGGCATGGGCGAGGAAATAGATAGTCCAGTAAGAGGAAAAAATAGATTAATGGATATTTCTGGTAACCTTAGAAATTATTCTATCCGGGCGAATGTTGACGCGAAAGGAAGACCTTCATTGGAGATAACTGAAAGATATACTGGAGGGATTCCTATCTGCACTTATTTTGATGGGGTGAATGTAAAAAAGGGAATAGTTGGAGAACTAGATGGTGAGTTGAAAGCTTATGGAAACTGGATGACGACTAGGGAATTATTAGGAAATGGGAGGGGGAGTGAAGGACATTATGTAATAATGCTTGAAGAGGATGTATCGGAAGCTAGAGATGTTATGTATAAGATAGTACTTAGGGAAGTAAAGGGATTGTTAAGAGCGGAACTTGCAAGAAGAGTAAGTAGCGGAGAAATAAAGATAAAGAGAGAATAATTTTAGAGTATGTCATTAGCACCTAAATTAATTTAAACTCTCTATGTTTAGATAATTTATGAAAACTAAACTTGTTAGAGTTGAACAGAAAGAGGCGAATACAAAAGAGATAGATAATATCGTTAATAAAGAGATTGAAAAACTTGAAGGACAGAAATATAAAATTAAGGGAATAAGATTAGCGGTAGGAAGAGATGCTGATGTGTCTTCTAAATTGAAGAATAGGTTTAGCACAACCATATTATTGATGTACGAATAAGGATAGTTTAAAGGAGATAAAGTAAAAATAATTACATTATAGTTATCTAATGTCTGAATTAGATATTGCTAATTTGCTGAAAATGATAAGGTAATGCTTGGAAGATATCGAATTGAATTGAATAAAGAGTAGTTGGAGTTATTGGACGAAGCGAATTAACTTATGTTTCATGCATAAGTTATATTAAGTCTAAAGAGTTAGGGTAATGATGAATGAAAAGAGGAAAATAGCCACAGAGATTGAATGTGAAAATGAGAAATTTTGGATAAATAGCAATCCTCTTAGTTTGAGCAAAATGAATGGAAAGGTAATTTTATTGGATTTCTGGACATATTCTTGTGTTAATTGTGTAAGGACTTTGCCTACATTGAGAAAGATATGGGAAAAATATAAGGGAAAAAGATTTATGATGATTGGGATTCATACTCCTGAATTTGAGTTTGAAAAAGAAATTGGAAATGTTAAATACGCTGTTAAAAAACATGAGATTGCCTATCCTGTTTTGAGTGATCCTTCTAGAAATAATTGGGAAAATTATGGGAATACTTATTGGCCTAGATGTGCTCTGATAAATGCAGAAGGAGAAGTTGTATTTGAGCATATTGGAGAATCTGGATATGATGAAGTGGAAAGAGCGATTGTTAGAGAATTGGCTAAATTGAAAGAAGTTAGTGAAGATTTTGAACCTCTTCCTGAACAAAAGAAAAATATTCCGTTTGCATTGTCTAAAGAAACATATGCTGGAAAATTAAGGAATGGAGGTATTGGTAGTGGAATTTCTTGTGTAAAAGAAGGTTGCAATGAATATGTTGATAGTGGAGGATATACTGGAGGGGTTATTTATTTACAAGGAATGTGGAAACAACATAAAGAATCTTTAGAATATCTTGGACAGGACTATAAAGGATGGATTGCATATAGATATTACGCATCTGAAGTTAATGTGGTTCTTTCTGGAGTGGGAATTGCTGAAGTGATGTATAATAATTTCCCAATTCCTGAGAAAGATGCTGGAGAAGATATTATATTTGTGGATGGAAAGAGTTTTGTTAAATTGGAAGGAGCAGATATGTATAATTTGATTAAGCATAGGGATTATGAATCTGGACTTTTGACGATTAAGCCATTTAATGAAATGAAGGTTTATGCTTATACTTTTGGGTGATTTTTGGGAAAAATAATACTCGATATAAATTGTCAAGAACTTTGAGCTAAGTCGAGGAGTACGTAAGTAGTTCTTGAACACTGTGAAAATCCATTTGCTATCTTTGAGCTAAATTATAGAGATTGTACAAATGGATTTTCTCAGTCTAAAGGTTTAAAAACCAAAAATATCTGTCTTTCGAATGAGAAAGACAGTTAGAAAGTCAAGAAGAAGAAGAATATTAAAGGCAAAGTTAAGCCAGAATTGGAAATAATATTATAATGTTTCTAGTTAGTTAAAATTATTATCTGATAAGTAGTTATTTATTTTAAAATTAGGGTATTTTAATCCTGCTGAAAATTTCATCCTATGCCGAGAGCATAGAGTATGACGATTAATTAGATAGATGAAATGCTTATTTCTAATGGAATTGACATTCCAAGCTGTTTTAGAATTCTTCTTAATCCTGCTTCTCTTGCTCTCTTCTTGAAACTGAGTATGCCCACACTCTTAATTTCTTGTGTTTCGCTATCTTTAGTTACAAAAATGCCTTCTTCAATGTCTTCGGTATATTCTGTTTTTGGTGGAAGCCCGAAGGATATTTCTAGGAAGTCTCCTAATTCATCATAATATACGTCGAAGGTTTCTTGGTTTTTCATTGTATTACTCTCACGAAATGTGATGAAATTATATATCCTTCTCCGTTTAAGTATTTTGCTATTACTCTTACAAATTTGTATGAAGAAGGCAAATTTTTGTAGTATTTGTAGTAATACTTAGTTTCTTCATCTTTTAATGAGCTCGTAATTTTATCGGGCTTTTCGAGAGTTTCTATTATTCTATCTTTTTGTGAAGCTACTTCAGGATGTTTTTTTACAATGTGATACCAGTTATAATCTGTCATTCTTAGTTTTCTACCAGTTTTATCAATTACTTCGAAAATTATGCTCATATGCTGCATAAGACTAACAGGATTATAAATTTTTCTTTTAAAAATTTAAATTGCTTCCAAATCTTTAATTGCTTTCTCATACCAGATCTTAGCAATTTGTTTTGCATTTTGAGAGGAAATCCGATTATACATCCAATCAATCTTTTCTCGGATTTTATCTTTACCTCTTTCTTTTACTCTTTTTAAAAAAGGATATACATTGTTTTCAAGAAAACTTAGGCTATCGGCATCTTTTAATAAATTTTGGTCTTCATTTCCTCCCTCTTCATGTCTTGAGATCAATTCTTTGACTCTTTTAATTAAAATTTGATTGGCTTTTTGATTATTTAAAAACTCTGCAATAATTTCCGCTCCTTTTTCTTCATGAGGTCTAAAAAATTCAGGATGAGTAAATCCTACTTCATTTATCTTTTCATATTGCTCTTTTGTTCGATATGCTCTTTCAATATCGTGCGCAATTGCAGAAATTAATAACGCCTCATCGCATTTAGGATTTAGTTCTTTTATCCAATAAACTGTTCTTTCAAAGTGCTTAATTTGTCTTTCCTGTCCGATTTTTATAAAGGACTCTTTTACAAATTTTTCAACTTTATTAAAAAATTCATTCATAATTTTAATGACTATTTAGTACTTATAAAACTTATCAAACAGCTTCTAAATCTTCTTCGTTGAATGGGGCATAGGCAATGACATTGCCTTTTTTGTCTAGTATTTCTACGTGATACTGTCCGTTTGGGAGAATTATATTTATTTTTCCTTTCATGCCTACTTCAATATTGACTTGGTCTGCTTCGTCGTTGTCTTCGAAGTTATATTCTATATATTCTGAATTTGGAAGTCTTTTTATTTTTACAAGTTGGTTTCTTTTGAAGATTGTGTTCATAGATTAATGTGGAGAATATGAGTTAAATAGTTTTGCTTTTCTATAAAGTGTTTGAATTAGAAAAGAATTTTATTGTTCAAATTGAGCAGTGTATATGCCACCTTCTGTTAATTTAAAAGTTATTTGATTAGGTTTAGGTGCTTGCTCTGGTCTTAGAAAATAAGAAAGAACTAACTCTTTATCGAACCATTCTAATGATATTTTGCCTGCACGTAAATCATCTGTATGTTTAGCCATTTCTCTTCCTCCACTATCTGAAACTCCCACATACACTCTATCGACTGGATAATGATCGGGAGTATTATTTGTGCCTGTAAGATGATTGAATTCGTCAGAGCCAACAGGATATATAAAAAACCCGAAATCTTGAGGTTTATGGTCTTGATGATTAATTATGATCGCTAAAGCACTGTCAGGGCTTCTAT
>JBBSYD010000030.1:0-4064 GCA_038045425.1 Nanobdellota archaeon
TTGTATATTTAAACTTGTTTATTGACTAGAATTTCTTATTTGGGATGTAGCCGGAGTAATCACTAAATTTAATAACTCCTTTTTTATCTTTATTTTATGGGATTTGATTATACTAAATTGGGATTTAAAGCAGGGCTGGAGATACATCAGCAGCTTGAGGGAAATAAGTTATTTTGTAATTGTCCTGGATATTTGAGAAGTGAGAAACCGGATTTATTAGTTACGAGAAAATTGCATGCGGTTGCTGGAGAGAGTGGGGAGGTTGATGCGGCGGTTAAGCATGAGGCGGGGCTTGATAAAACATTTGTCTATGAATATTATAATGATAGTAATTGTTTAATTGAGTTGGATGAGGAACCTCCAAAGAAAATTAATGAGCATGCTTTGAATGAGGCGTTGAAGATTGCTTTGTTACTTAATTGTGAAATTTATTTTGATACTCAGGTAATGAGAAAGACGGTTATTGATGGTTCGAATACATCAGGATTTCAGAGAACTACTTTGATTGCAAAGAATGGATATGTTGAGACTAGATTTGGTAAAGTCCCTGTTGCTACAGTTTGTCTAGAAGAGGATTCTGCAAGAACTGTTGGAGATAAGGAGGAGCAGGAGGAGAATGTTAGAGTTTGGAGATTGGATAGGTTGGGAATTCCTTTGATTGAAATTGCTACTGAACCTGCCATTATTAATCCAGAACAGATTAAGGAAGCTGCTTTGAAAATTGGAGAAGTATTGAGAGCATGCAAAGTTAAAAGAGGAATTGGAACAATTAGGCAGGATATCAATATTAGCATTAAAGGACATGAAAGAGTTGAGATAAAAGGATTTCAGGATCCAGGCATGATGGTTATAACTTCTGATAAAGAAATTGAAAGACAGTTGAATGATATTAAAGAGAAAAAGACAGATGGGGAAGTAAGAGGAGCATTGCCAAATGGAGAGACTAAGTTTAACAGACCGATGCCTGGAAAGGCAAGAATGTATCCTGAAACTGATTTGCCTTTGTTGCATATTCCTTTACAGAGAATAAATGAATTGAAGAAAAATCTGCCTAGGTTGAGACAGGATATAAAGGAAGAGTTGAAGAAGAAGGGATTGAATGATGAATTAATTAATTTGGTATTGGATGGGAATTTGGATGATTTCAATTTATTGATGAAAGTGCATGATAATGCTAATTTAGTTGCTAAGATGGTTACTTTGTGGAGAAATGAGTTTGCTACTAAATATAAGAAAAGTTTTGAAGAAGTTAGGGAGATATTGAATGAAGTTTTGTTGGAAAAGATATTGGAGGGAGTTGAGAAAGAAGAAATTGGTGAGGGAGATGTTAAGGGAATTTTGATAAAAATTATGAATGGGGAAGATGTGGAAAAAGCAATGAAAATTGAGAAGGTGGACCATAATGCTCTTGAGGAACAGATTCATCAGATTGTTAAGGAGAATCCTGGATTAAGGGCTGGAGCTTATATGGGAATTATTATTGGTAAATTGGGAGTGAATGTGGATAAGAGAAAGGCAATGGAGATTCTTAGTAGGATTGTTAAATAGGAATATTAAAATACTTTTAATACCCTTATTCTTTATGGAATATTTATTTGAATATGATTTAGAGAAGGGAATTAAAATTAATGGAGATAATGATAATCTTCGAGCTATTTTTTATGGTGTGAGGTATTATCAATCGGATAATGGAATGATGGTAGAAATTGGAGATGGATATAGACATGAGATTTTCTTGAAGGCAGAGTATTGGAATATTATTTTAGATATAATTAAGAATGACAAATCTGGTGAAATAACTGAAGCAATAGTTAAGGGATTAATGAGGAGTGCAATTCATGATGAATTTATTCCTAATTTTATTAGTGCAATCAAAGATGGAAAAATAAAAGAGATTAAAAAAGAGTTATTTTTAAATGGGAAATATGCGTAATCTTATAGAAATAGATAAAAAGGGAGATTATTTAGACTGAGAAAATGCTCTTTGCGCAACCTCTGTGGCTTTAGCCCGGAGACTGAGAGAACTTTTAGTTCTCGAGGCATTCAAAAACAACGTTTTTGATGTAGCAAAGGCATTTTCGAGGCTGAGAAGATATTATCTTCGAGGCCATCAGGAATTTCAATTCCGGAGGTGCTCAAGAACTCAGGACACGCTCAGGGTTTTAACCCTGAGTTCTTGACATATGGAATATGGGATTAATTAAAGTAATTATTTATATTGGAATATTTGTTCTTGGATTTTTAGGAGGGTTTGTTGTTCATGGATGGTATGTTGATGCTGGTGTTAAACTTTCTGAAATGGGAATAACTGGAAATGTTGTTGAATTGGAGAACTTTAGTAATGGAAATTATTCTTGGACTACTGCGGTTTGTAATTATAGAGAATTCTGATAATCATATCATTCTGTGACAGAATTCTCTGGACAGGGAACTCTGTACTGAACATAATAAATTAACCGAGTTCCCTGTATGACAAAAATGAGTGTATTGATGTATTGATTGAGTGTTCTGAAGGGAGAGTTGTGGGAATGAAACCAATGTCTGATTTGAAGATTTTTGATGAAAATTGGACGGATTTTAGGAATGAAAGTTGGGGATATTGTACCTAGGATTAGGGGTTTTAAGATTATATTAAAAATCCATTATAATTAAAACCACTAAACTTTAAATACAAATATTACCGATAATAATCAATGAAACATGGGTGGTTTAAGCTAGGCACAGCAGTAGTTATTATTTTAAGTATTTTGATGATATTTGTGTTTGGAAATGAGTCTCTTATTCATTCGTTTTTAGGAGAAAAACATGGTGATTCCGCACTTGGAAAAATGCTGAATAGCATGAGAGAAATAGTGGGAACCTATGAAAAGAACATTAATGGATTTATTTCTTTTAATCCTACAAATAATGAAAACTCTTCAGAGTCGACTTCAACAGAAAATTCCAGTTCTGGAGATACAGTTACAGATACCACTACTAATACTAATGCAGATTCAGGCACAACTTCTTCTGGAACAATAACTACAACTCCAACAATAATCGGAGGGGGGGGTGTGGGCGGCGGGGGAGGAAGTGATTCTTCATCTAATTCTGATGTTGTTATAACTTTGGATACAACTGCTCCAAGAGTTACAATTACAAGTCCGTTAAACCAAAATTATTCAACGTCTTTAATTAATTTTAATATAAGTTTGAGTGAAGCAGGAAGTTGTAATTATTCTCTTAATTCTGGAATAACGAATTACACTATGAGCGCAAATGCAACTAACACTGGATTTAATGCATCCAATTCCTCAATTTCAGATGGGCAATATATTGTCAGATTTTATTGCGCAGATATCTTAGGAAACTTAAATTCTTCAGTAACAAGAGCATTTGGAGTTGATACAGTTTATTCTCAATTTTTAGATTATCAAGATAATAATAACACTTTAACAAATTCAGGAACTGGAAGATTTAATGTAACTGTATCTAATACAAATGGAACTGTTTTATTGAATTTCAACGGAACGAATTATACTGCAACTAATTCATCAAATGTTTTTAATGTTTCATTATCAATTAATTCGGTTGGAACTTATATTTACTTTTGGCAGTCTTATTCAAATGGAATAACTAATTTGTTCAATACTTCTGCAACTAGAAGTTATATTGTTACTAGCGACATCTCGGCTCCTCAAATTTCAATATTATATCCAACAAATACAACTTATAATTCAGTTGTTACACAGTTGAATTATTTTGCGAGTGATGTTAATTTAGCTTCGTGTTGGTATTCAACTAATTTTGGAGTTACAAATACTTCTGTGACTTGTGGGCAGAATGTTAGTGGATTGAGTTCAAGTGCGGGAAGTAATACTTGGATTGTTTGGACAAATGATAGTGCAGGAAATACAAATTCTAGTAATATAACCTTTACTTATACTTCTTTAGGTTCTTCTAGTTATTTTATTTCTCAATGGGATACTAGCCAAACATCAGCTGGTTCAAGTAATGCAAGTCAAATTACTTTGCCTCTTGAGTCTACTGGAACTTATAATTTTACAGTAAATTGGGGAGATGGA
>JBBSYD010000031.1:0-4101 GCA_038045425.1 Nanobdellota archaeon
ATTGGAAAAGTTAGATATCCTAATGCCTAAGAAGCTGGGAATTTAGGAATTTATGATTGAAGATTACTTTAGGGGAACGAAGGTTTTTGTTGAAGTTCAAGGAGGCAGTTTTGAAACAGTTTTATACGATGGGGTTTATGATTCTATACGTCCTTTGGGAAAAAGGGAATTTCTAGTTCTTAGAAATGCATCATTTTATACTTGTTCAGATGTTCCTTTTAAAATTGGAGAAGGAGAGGAAGAAGAGTCTTTATTAATTCGTGCAGGTGTTTGTCTTGTAGATTTGGAGAAAATTATATCTATTTGTCCTGATGAGAAGAATCATCGCGAAGATGTTCCTTTTGTAACTGCTCCTGATGTTCTTCCATAATCAGATTTTTCAATTTAATGCTCCTTTCAGATTTGGAATATGAAGTTCTATAAATTCAATAATCTCTTTTTTGTATTCAGTGTTTAATGAGATTCCTGTAAATTTTCCTTTTGGATGAATAATTATCCAGTTAATTTTATTTAATTCTTTTATTACTTGACTTAGGTTTGGAAATCTTTTGAAGTGTTCAGTTCTATCGTAGCAAGCTTTCCAATTGTCTTTTCTTGCTAACTTAAACATAATTTGTGCTTTTTCTATATCTAAGGACATAAAATTAGAGAGAAGGTAAATATTTAAATGTTGCTATTGTTGATAGTTACTATTATGTTATGAAAACATTTAAAAAGTAGGAATAATATGTATTATTGAATGAGGTGGGAGATATGAAAACAAAAGAAAACAAGTCGATATTTTTGAAATATTTTGGAGATACTCCTCAACTTAGAGTTATGGATTTTCTTATCGATAATCAATTTTTTGATTATCCTGTGACTGAAATAGCTAAAGGGAGTAATGTTAGTTATAACTCGTTTATAGGAATCTTTCCTTGGTTGGTAAGCTCTGGAATATTAATTAAGACTAGAAAAGTTGGTAAATCAGATTATTTTAAATTGAATACTGCGCATCCTTTTGTTGTCAATTTGATTAAATTGGATTGGCAGATTGTTAAGCATTCTACTTTGAAAGATATTGAAGTGGCAGTTTAATCATCATAAAGATTATTAACGTAAGTAATTCTTTGGGACGATGGGATATTATAAGTGGAGATATGCATATGTTGCATTTACCAGTGCTACTAGACATTATGTTCTTGCAGCAGTCATTAAATCTGCAACTTTAGAAAAAGCTAGGGAAGATTTAGATAAGAAAGTTAAATCGTATCTCGGGAGGCATCCTGAGGTAGAGGAGCATCATAGAAATCTTAATAGGGAAGTTATTCCAAAAAGTTGGGTTAGAACTGGAGGACTTAGACGTTTAATAAGAGATGTTAAGTCTTTTAGTTTAGATGAAATTTAGAGTATCGAAATTGTTTTAAACTGAGGATTTAGTTTAATTTTATGAGAGAATCTGTTAAAGATCCGATTTTAGAACTTGTAAGAAAATGTCCGATATTGTCTGATAAGAATTTTCAAGAAAGATATCCTGGGATTCTCAATGTTTCCGTATTTATAGATGAAAGTGCGAAGACTTATGAACAAATAGGTAAGGATTATACTTTCTTCAATAGGTTAGGTGTGAGTGAAATTTTAGGGTATTTGAATCTTATGCGAAAAGGAGATATCGGTGCAGTAAGAAGTTATAAATCTGTGAGAGATACGTTCGGTTTTAGTTAATTAGAGTATAGAAATGATTTTATATCTAATTAATATGGATTATTATGAATGAAGTAGATAAACCTAAGGAATTAACAAGATGTTTTATTGCTCTTAGTGTGAATGAGGAATGTTTGAAAGAGATAATTAGGGTGCAGGAAATATTATCGGGATATAAGTTTGTGGGGAAATTGATTGAGCCTGAAAATTTACATTTGACTCTTAAGTTTTTAGGCGAGGTTAGCGAGGAGAAATTGGAGAAGATTAAACTATCTTTGGCGAAATTGAAATTTGAGGAGTTTGAAGGGAAATTGGGAGAGATAGGTGTTTTTAATTTCAAAGGAAATCCTAAAATTGTTCAGATTAAGATTGGAGGGAAAGGAGTTTTCGATTTGCAGGAGAAGATTGATGAGTTACTTGTTGAATGCGGATACGAGAAAGAGAAGAAGTTTATGAGTCATTTGACTATTGCTAGACTGAAGTATGTTCATGATAAAATTGGTTTTGGTAAGTATGTTTCTGGAATAGGGGTGAAAGATATTAAATTTAAAGTTGATAGAATTGAATTAATTAAAAGTGAACTGAGGAGTCCTGGGCCAGTTTATAGTGTGATAGAAGAATACAATTGTAACCCTGCGGAAAATATAAATAATAATGGTAATTTGGATTTATAAGACTGTTGGTTTGTGATATATATGTTGAATATGGATAGTCTTTATATCTGATTAAATGGATATTTGATTTTGATGATTGGAATGAATGAATGCCGTGGAAGATACAGAACTGAAAATCTTGCAAGGGTTGCTCATTTTGTTTTTAGTCATGTTATTTATGTTTATAGGGATTGGGGGGATAGAACTTTTCATTTAAGAACTACTCGAAGGGATGTTGGTGAAACTATTGGAGATTTTGTTCATAGTCAATTGAATGATGCAGGACAAAATGGATTTGATTTGAAAATTGAAGTTTATGATTTTCTTCCTCCTGTAACTGATAAGAAAACTACATTCAATTTAGACTTTTTACTAGATAATCCTCCAGTCATTCCAGCAGTTTTAGAAAGTCCTGTGTTTTCGATTTGAGAATTGGCTCGAGTTCAGATTCTGAAGCATTGAAAATTGATTTGAGGGAGTTAAATTGTTTTAACAGGGCTTTTGCTTTTGAAGGGCCGATGTTGGGAAATCCTTCAAGGATAAATTGGAGTTGTTCTGATTTTGTTGGTAGAATTTGAGATTGTCTTAGGGAGATTTCTTTATTTGGATTTCTTTTTGAAAGTAGGGAAAGATAAATTGCGGTGTCTTTTGGAGATTGGGAGAAAATGAATGGGACTTTATTTTCCGTTGCTAATGAAAGAAAGAAACCTCGGAGGGCATTTTCATGAATTATTCCTTGATAGATATTTTCGTCTATTCCTTCTATTATCAGAATGCCTTGATTTAGTTGAAGTTGTTTTAATTGTTCGAAGATGCGTTTATTTATTATTGAGGACTTTAGGTCTTGGATTGTTTTTCTTTCTATAGGGATATTGTTGACTATGTAATCTCCTACTTTTAGTTGGATGAATTCTATTTCGTGGTGGAGTTTAGAGAGTTCTGAGGGGACGAGTGAGTTTTTTTCGCGGTTGTCAATTAGGATTTTTTGAAGGGAGGAGGTTTGAGTGATCGGGGATTTTGAGAAAATGTTGTAGAATGTCATTTTAGTAGTTGGATAATTTCTTTAGTATTATAAGTTTGAACTTCTGCTTGTTTTTTAAAGTGTTTGTCGTCTGACCAAATTGGGCAATTAAATCTGAGCGCAGTTGCGATAAATATAGAATCTTCTTTGTGTATGTTTATCATTATATTTTCCGCCCTATTTTTGAAAGGCATAATTAATTGCAAAGGAATTAGTTTAATTTGTTTCATTAATCTTAGTAATAAGATGTCAAATTCTTTTTCAGTAATATTTGCTTTTTCTTTTATTTCTTCTTTGTATTTATATATTTCATTTAGGCCGTTCTCGGGAAAAATAAAGCTTATGTCTATATTAGTGAGAATTTTTCTTATTAATCCTTCTTTTATTAGTGCAGATATTAGAATATTGGTGTCAACTATTAGCATATTCATCAAATGACTTAGCCATGCCACTTTTTATCTTTTTCCCTATTTCTTCTACGTCTTTTTTTGTTAGTTTACTTTTAGATGCAATTTTGTTCATAACTTCTAAGTCATTTACTCTTTGTTCTATTGCTTTTCTTGCTACTTCGCTCCATTTTATTTCACTGAAGTTTCTCATTTTGATTATCAATTCTTCAGGTATTGATAGAGTCATATTGGTCATACTTAAATATGTGTAGACACATATTTAAAGGTTTCGGTTAGGCACAGTAGATGAGCTTTTCCTAGTACAGGCTCATCTATAATCAATAATTCCAAGATT
>JBBSYD010000032.1:0-33998 GCA_038045425.1 Nanobdellota archaeon
TTGGAAAGATGTATTTATGCGGAGAGTATATCCTTCTTACTAAGGGTCACTCTCTAAATATGATAATTTTAACAAAATAATATGGGAATAAAATCGTTATATGGAATAGAAGTACCTCAATCATTAAGAGAAAATGTAGAGAGAGCAACTGCTTATGTTGCAGGAACTGTTTTAGCAAGAAAATCTGATAGAATTGAAAAAGTTCCTGCTGGCTTACAGGAAGTATGTAAAAGATATGCTAGTAATTTTACTAAAGATGTTGAGCGTTCTGGTTTAATGGTTCCTGAAGTTACTCCTGTTGAAAGTTCATTTTGGGCAGGATATTTGACTGGAGCTAGTTCATTGAGAGATAAAGAAAGAAGTGGTGCATATGAAAGACACATTCCGGATGCTGTAGATATGATGAATCAGTATAGATTTACTAGAAATTTGGAAAAAGAATTAGCTGAAATGTGTCATACCGATTTTGATGTAACTATTTTTGATGCATTGTCTGATACGAATTAGAACTCTTCTTTAGCTTTTAGGAATTTGACTAACTCTTTTGATATTCTTGGTTTGCCGTTTACTAGAGGGTATTTGTATGGGAGAATAAAGGATTCAATTTTGTTCTTTCTGATTTCTATTTCTGTTTGGAAATGCATTTGGTTTAGGGGAATTTTGTTGACTATTATGTTGTGGGTGACGAAGACTGCATTATCCGTGGAGAATTGTTCTTTTCCTATGTGTCTTTTTTCTAAATTTGGAAGAAATTGAGTTAGTTCTGGGCCTGTGCGTTTTCTTGGAGGATTGTCTCCTAGAATGCCTCCGAAGATGAAATAATTAAAGGATTTGTCTTGTGGGGAAAGCTCTTGGGTGGCATCTGGGTCAAGAATACAGGCATTTTTTAGACTGAGAGATTTTACTGATTCGGTGAAGACTTTTCCTAACTTAGCGAGTTTTGGAATGTCTTCGGTTTTTATATTTGTAAACCATAGATTAGCAGGCCCTACTATTTTTGAGATGCTTTTGTATTCTATTACGCACCAAGGGAAAAGTTCTGGTTCGAGATGTTCGATTATGAAAATGGTCATAGGAGTAGGTAGTTTTAGGATTATTAAATTATTTGATTATAAGTTTTTCAAATGACTTTCAAGATCAAAGATATTTGTGAAAATAATTTCACATCCATTAACTTTCGATTTTCCAGATTGACCATTGTGAGAAAATACAAATGCCTTTTTTGGTTTATACTCTTCTATAAAAGAACGCATGCCTGTTTCTATTTTTTCAGGCGAGGCATTTAATTTAACTTCGATAGGTATAATTTCAGAGTCTTTCTCGATAACAAAATCTACTTCTGCTCCAGATTTAGTTCGCCAATATTTTGGAGTAAATCCTTGTTTTATTAATTCAGAAGCAACATAATTTTCAAATAGATGTCCTGAAACTTCTGTTAAAGAGTCTTTAGAAATTATATTTCTTAATCCAGTATCGATAAAGTATATTTTTTGTTGTTTAGTTATTTCTTTTAGTTTATTATTATAAAATGGCTGAATTCTAACAAGAAGATAACTTTTTTCCATTGCATCTAGATATTTTTTAAGAGATTGAAACGAGATACCGAGATTCTTAGAGATATTTTCATAGGCGATAATTTCTCCAATATTCAATGAGAGATATTTTATCAATTTTTCAAGCTCATTTGAATCCTGAATTGAGAATGTTTTAGCGATATCTTTTAGCACCATAGTGCTGTACAAATCTTGAAGAATAGTTTTTTTCAATTCAATGTCGTCAGTGATAACTACTTTAGGATATCCTCCGTAAGATATATGCTCAGAGATATTTCTTTGCATGACTTTTTCAGTTGCTTCCTTTTGATTTTTTGATTTTAGAAATTCTTTCAGAGAAAATGGATATAACTTTAATATTGAGACTCTACCGACTAAATAGGATAAAACTTCTTTTGAAAGAATTGCTTCAGATGAAGCAGTAATCCACAGCTTATGTCCTTTATCTGCAAGATATTTTAAGTTTCTGCCTGCATCTTTGCAGTATTGCACTTCATCAAGTATAGAAATATCATTTCCCTCGATAAATTGTGTTTCAAATTTTTTGATATCTTCTTCAAAAAGTGAACGAATATCTGGGTCATCGAATAGTAGATATTTGGATTTTTTCTGAATTAAATGCTCTTTTAGAAAAGTAGTTTTTCCTGACTGTCTTGCTCCGACTAGAGTGACAACTGAATAAACTGATTGAATTTTTTCAAACTTGCTTTTAATTTCTCGTTCAATGTACATGATCTAATGAGAATTTCTGGATATTTAAACTTTACTAAACCTAACATGGAGTTTAAGTTTAGTATTACTAATCCTAACATGGAGTTTAAGTTTAGTAAGCTAATAGACGAGAGAATGAACTTAGAGTCTATTAGGTATAGTGTCACTTTATAATTACTACAAAAGAAAGGTTTAAAAAGCATATGTATAGGTTATGTATAGGATATAATATGGAAAAACAAACCAAATTTATTATAACTAAAAGAATTGCCAAGCATGGGAATCAGGCAATTATAGTTATACCTAGAGTTCTGGAAGAGCATTTGAAGCCAGGGATGATCGCGGAGATTAGTATTAATTTAGTGGAGGAAGCACAAAATGGGAAGCAATAAAGGAAAGATTGGTTCTGTAGACACACTAGCTAATGTAACATATTCTCTCGGCGTTGGAGCATTAACTGATTTTTGGTCTGGACTGAATGCATTGGGAGTTTTATCTTCAAGATTATCTTCAGTACCATTAAACATTGTAACGGGAAGTCCTTATGCATTATGGACGGAGAAATTGTATTCTTGGACTAAGACTAAAAAAGAGTCTAGTCAATCTAGAAAATTTTTAGTAGATTTATTGGCATTTAATACTTTTCAAGTCCCAGTTTATGGTGTAGCCTTGGCAGTTGGCTCTGTATGTTCACAAACAGAAGTAGATTGGAAAAAAGTTGAATCTGGAATGACTCATTTAGCTCAAATATCTCCATTTATTGCTCCAACTCTTAGAATGTACACTAATTCATTAAGAAAGATATTTGGTATTAAATCAATTTCTGAAGGAGCATATAGAAATGAGCGGGAGGAAGCTGAAGATGGAAACTGATTATCGCCCAGAAATTCCAGTTGTAATGGTTCATCCATTCTATATCTTTCCAGATGTACCCGAACTGAATTTGAATTTAATGCCTAAAGTAGGATTATGGACAGATGAATGCGTAACCGAAAAGCCAGCATATGTAGATAATATAATCGATTTAATAGAAAATCATCAAAAAGAACTTATTGTTTTGGAAGAGGCACACAAAGTAACTCGTACAAGAAAATTTATTGAGCAAGTGAGAAAAGGAGATTCGGTTATGTTTATTGAAACTAAATATTGCAATCCCGAGCCAGTTTCTGGATGGGATGTTTTATTTGATAAATTGAAAGAGATTAATGCTTCTGAAGTTGGACTTGTTGGAGGGATTAATTGTCGATTCGTTAAATGGTTTGAAAAAGAGGGATGTCTTGGTGTTACAAGAAAGAGATTATCAGAACAAGGATACACTCCTCAAATAATTAGAGGACATTTTTTTGATATGCATGAAGAGACTAAGAGGTGGAGATATGGATAGTCAAACTGAAATTTTTGACGGAGTACAAACTGGAAGAGCTAGAAGAAAATTGATTTCACAAGAAGGATTAACTAAATTATTGGAAACTCATGCATTTTCAGATGTAACGCCATTTACGGATGAACAAGGACAACAAAAGAATTGCTTTATTGCTAGAGAAGGAAGTGGGGGCAATACAAGATCAGTATTTATTGCTGTAGATAAGGCTCCAGGAAGTGCTGTTGCACAAATGCTTGAAAATAAAGGATATAATTTAGGTAACGAAGTAAAAATTACATTAGGGCTACCTGTGGATGAAGCAATACTTCATGGAGTAAATCCTCTTTTGAGATTTATGGAAGTTGATGGAAATTATGTAGCAATTTCACCCCATTTTGTTAATTCAAAATCTTTGAGAAGAAAAGTTAAAGAAGAAGGAACGTTGTCTAAACAAGAATTTGTATCTGTATTCAAACAAGTTATCGCTGCGGAGGATTATTTAATTTCTAAAGGAATAGTTCATAGAGATTTAAATCCAGGAAATATTCTTTTAAGAGGAAAAGGAAAAGGAATTGAGAGTAGATTGACGGATTTAGCTACTGCAGGAAGTTTAGGTAATGAATCAGATAGCACGCTTCCTACTGGAGGACAGAGAGCAATAAGGGATCCTAAATATGGTAAAGTATTTACTAATCAAACAACTAATTCTGTTCAAAATGAAATGTATGGTATTGCAATGGATGCTTTGTTTGCAATAAACGGAGCCTTACCAGTATACTATGATTTTATTAGTGGAATGGGAATTGAAACTGCTACTGGAGAAAGTTTACTTGATGAAAATGGAAAAATTGTTCCTGAAAAACATAATGCTGCAATAGATAGAGCAATCGCTAAACTTCCTCGATGGGCAAAGAGACATGCTTCTTGGATTAAAAAAGCAACTCAAAGTGAAGGAAGATATCAATCATTTCAACAGTTTAAAGAAGATTTTGAAAAATCTGCAAGCCCTAGTTTAATTGAAAGAGTTAGAGAATTAAGTAATAAAACAAAGGGGGCAATTGCAGGAGGTTTGGTAGGAGTTATGGCATTAACTGGTGTTGGAGCAAAGTTAACATATACCCAAATTCAAAAGCAACATGAAACTGAAGTTAGTGAAGCTAGAAAATATAAAGTTAATACTGAATGGAATGGATTGACTGCTGAACTCAAGAATAATATTGCTGATTTAGAGACAGTTATATTTGTTAAAGGAAATACAAATTATTATCCTAAAACTAAAGTACTACATGCTAACGCGGGCGGGATATTAGATTTGAGTATTAGTGCAATTGACAAACAGACAGGTGATACCTTACCAACTATGCCTGGAAGAGTATATTTAGAAGGCGTTGATACAAATGATGTTCCAGTTCAATCATTTTATATTAGTCCCGTAAATAATAGTCAGACTCCTAGTGAATCTAGTTCGTTTAGTGGAGACAAAAAAATAGTCCTTCCTAAAAATCTACCTGATGGAAATTATATTTTAGCAGTTGAATTACAAATTCCTAGAATTAAAATGAGAGATGACGAATGGGACATAAAAGCGAAAAAGAAACATTTAGCGAAAGTTGCATACCAGGGGAATACTTTATCTAGAAAAAGAATTCCTATTGTAGTTGGGAAGCCGTCTCAAGAAGTAGATTTAGGTAATGTATATATTGCAGGATATGGCTTTGATTCTGTATCGTTTAGAGACTTAAGAGAAGGTGAGATATATGGAGATAATTATGCTTCTCCTCGGGGGAAAAACATGGAATATGAATTTTATTTATTTGGAAAATGCATTTCTCAATCAGGTGACAGTTATACTGGTATTTGGTTACCTGAAGTAAATAATACTGCTTCGGATATTCTGAATGTGGTTATAAAAGAAAATGGAATTCCATTTACATATAGTGGTATTCCTGTTGAAAGAGTGAATGAATTAGGGAGATATAGATGGAAAGTTTCTAATTTTTGTCCTGAAGATATGCCTAAAAGAATTGCTGATTTTAGAAAGAATTATGAGTCTAGCTTGAATATAGCTCATTCTTCAACTAGTGAGAAAACTAGTAAATAGTTATTTATCTTTATTATAGTATCTAAAAGCTCTATCAAGTTTGCATCAATTTTATCTTTACTGGAAACTGATTTTTTTATGAATTCATATCTTTTAGCACATTCTACAAGTTCTTTTTTGTTAAATTCAAATATTAATTTTTTAAAATAGGATAATAACTCTCTACTTTGAGATATGGTTTTAATTTGATTTTTGTTTAGCTTATCTGTTTTGCTTTCAATTGCTATTTTTTTATAGCTATCTCCGATTTCTTCTAAAAGATTTATAATTCCATAGATTTGAGAGGTTTTTTCAAATTCCTTATAGCTAGATTTATTTAGAATTCGCATACAAAAATGGCACAATCTATTTACACTAGAGTCTACTTGAATTACTTGTTCTAATTCACTTCCTTTTTGTAAATTTAATGCTAATTCTTCCGCCATGGAGTCGAGTATTAAAAAAATTCTTTTAATTAGTTCATCAATATCTTGATTTTGTGAACCAGTTACATCTTTTAGAATAAAAGTAGTTTGAGTTTGTTTAATTATTTCAAATCCCAAAAGTTCAGAAATAACTCTTTTTTGAAAGTCTTTTACATCTTCTTTATTGCTAAATGTCGCTTCAATTTCATCGACTCCGTGAACATAAAGAGCAATAAATGAACGATTTATTAATGGAGAAAGTCCTGAAACATCAATTTTAACTTTTTTTTGAATTGGAGAAGAATTTGCTTCTATAATTAATTTGTTTTCATCTTCAGTAACATTAATATTATTTCCTTTATTCAATCCATTTCTTTCTATCCATTTTTTAGGTAGATAAATTGTATATCCTCCTCCGCCTTGCTGAATTAGCTTTCTTTCCATGATGAATTGTAGACTTTTGACTATTTAAACATTTTGATATCACTGATATCATTAATATCAGAAAGATATTAAAGGGAACTTCTTGATTGATTGTTGTGTAATTACTTAGTAGTTACATAAACAACCTGAGCGCGTAGGGTAAAGAGATTTCCTCTAAAGACTTCTTAGGTTTGTAGGAGAAAAACAAAATGAAAAACACAATAAGAAACGGAATAAATACAGGGTTAGTTGGACTTAGTACCTTGATAAGTGCAAATGCTCAGACACCTCAAGGTAATCTGGATAGAATGGCAAGTCAATTTGATGAAGGAAGAGTAAAGAGTGAATTCAATAGCGACTTTGATGATAGAAGCACAGTTATGACTACTTTAGGTTTTGGACCAAAGGGAACTTATTCTATCGAAGGAAAACCTCAACCTAGTTATGGACAGATATTTGAAGCATTTAGATTGTATGATACATTCTCTAAGGGAATGGGAAATGCAAGAGGAGCAGAGTGGAGTCATTGGACTGCGGCAGGATTTAGGTCTTCATTGAATATTGGTGGATTGGATCAAAAATTCTTAGTATACGGAGTTGGAGGAGATAAACAAGGAATTGGATTTGATATTGAACCTAGAGTGAGTGAGCATTTATCACTTAACTTAGTAGTTGAAGAAAGTTTGAGAGATAACCGAGAAAGAATTGGAGGAGGAATTAATTTACAAATTGGAAAACCTCTTACTATTAATTTAGGATATGATGAAGTTAGCAAATCTGGAATTAATCAGATTTCTCAACCTCATGTAAGAATAATGTATGATATAACTCCAAATGACGCAGTTGGATTTGCATTTGCAGAAAAAAATATGCCTGGAAATACTGAACATGGAGTTGGAATGTTTTATGCTCACTGGGGAAAGGATAAAACTTGGGGAGGAAGAGTATATGAGGATATTAGAAGTGATGAAAAAGGAAACTTTGCTCAAGCTGGACACGTAATATTTGCACCAAATAAGAATTGCACTGTTGGAAAAATGGGAATTGCTGGAGCACTTGCAAGAGTTCCTTCTGAAGATGGAGCATTCAATAATGGAGTTTTACCAACTACTGTTAATAGACTTGAAAAATTGGAAACACATGATAGGACATATGAAGGACTTGCGTTTAGATATAATTGGAAGAGTGCAGAAGCGGGAAATAAAAAATCTGGATATTACTCTGGAGATGTAGCTTACAATTTCAAAGAAGGAATTTGCGGAGGAAGACTTGGAGTTACAGCAGGGATGGCATATAATTGGAGCAATTTTGCTAAAGATGGAATTACATTTAATCCTTCATTCGCTTACAGACTTGGAAATGTAGATGCTGAAGCAGGATTAGTTTTGCCTTTGAATACTGATGACAAACCAATGGTAAGATTTGGTTTGCAGGGATGGTTTTAGAATGGACAAACTTTACACAATATTGCTTGGAGAGTTGGTTATAGGGACAATATCCCAGGGGTACGGATATGTTAAAGGAATTAAGAAAGGGATCGAATGGTCTGCTCCAGTTAAGGTTATTCAAACAGATCTTAATGGAGATGGAGTTAAAGATATTATAGTTTATAATGATTTAAGAAAAGATAATTCTAGAATATTTATTGCAAATACAAACGGAACTTATACTCCTTGGGAGGTATATAAGTCTAATTTAGTTAATCAGCCTAGAGAAGGAATAGAGAAACTTGAGAGAGAAGTTGAATCTAGAGTGAAGGGATTGGAGGGAAGACAATGACCTCCGAACTAACAACCCTAGGATGGATGAAAGAACTTCGAGACAAGGCACCTATGAATTATTATGGAATAAGCGGAGCTTTAGAATTGTATCTTAACGCGCAAGACATGATTGAACTTAGTAAAACTGGAAAAGTAAGACCACGTACTGAAGCGAAAAAGAAATTAATTAATTTAACTAATACAATAGGATTAGGTGTTCCTATATCTGCAATGATTGGAATAGCAACAATAGGTGGAGCAGTTGCATTTGGATTTTATAACGGAATAACTGGACAGCCGGCACTAGGAAATGGAAATGGATTGAATGCACGGGACATTGTTGAACTATGCGGAATTGCTGGAGCATCGGGAGCACTTGCAACTGGAGCAATTATTGAAAGAGAAAATTTAGGAGAGACAGTAAAAAATGTTGCAGGATCATTAACATTTTTTCCTGCAGGAGTTGCAATGTATCACGGAATAGGATTTGGAATTGGATGTTTAGCAAGGGAGATGATATAATGGAATCTTTTGACAAAATAATGATTGGACTAATCGGATTCACCTTAGGAGCATTAGGAATTCTTAAAACAATAGATTATGTGGCAAAATTGGGCGAGCCACAAACTATAGTTTCAACAGATCTTAATGGAGATGGAGTTAAAGATTTAGTTATTTATGGAAATCGCTCTTGGGATTCTAGAGGGAAAATATTTATCGGAAATACAAATGGAACTTATGCTCCTTGGAAAAGTTATAGATCTAATTTAGTTAATCAGACTAGAGAAGGAGTGGAGAAGCTTGAGAGAGAAGTTGAGTCTAGAGTGAAGGGATTGGAGGGAAGACAATGAGTCTTCAATTTAAACTCGGGGGACAAGAAGATATTCCACAAGTAAAAGAACTTTTGGGAAGAAATTTATATTTAGGTATTCCTATGGGGCAGAGAGCAAATAATGGCTTTTTGAGATATGATATTGAACCTGAAGTTTTTGATAGATGTGCAAGAGAAGGAAATTTAGTTGTAGCTAGAAATGAAAGAGAACTTGCAGGATATATGGTTTGTTTTACAAAAGAACAAAGCATGAACAATCCATTCTTTTCTGAATTTTTAAGAAATGCACAAGAAATGGAATTTGAAGGTAAAAAAATTAGCAATTTGAATTTTGTAATTTACGCACAAGTTTGTATAGATAAAAGATTTAGACATCAGGGAACGTTAGCAGGGCTTCATAGAACTATGAGAGATATTCAAAGAGAAAAATATGATATTGGAATTAGTGAAATAGATCAAGAAAATGCTGTTTCATGGAATGCTAATATAAAAAGAGCAGGAGTTATTCATGTGGGAAATTATGCAGCAAGTAGTGGAGCAAACTGGAGAGTTGTTGTTTTGAATTTACATAAGAAGTTACCATTTGATGAGGGAAGACAATGAGCATCGATATTGTAATATTAGGTACGGAAAAGGGAAGTAAAGTTGTTCCGCTTGCTGAAATTGCTCAGAAATTTGGAAAAGCGGAGGATGTAAAGAGTTTAGAGAGATGTGGAACAACTAATTTGTATAGATTTGCAGAGGGGGAGAGTTTAGAGTCAAAGGCGACTGAAATTGTTAGAGGATTTTTAGATATTCCTGAAATACAAATCAAGCCGTCTGGATTATCTCCACCAGAACAAAACATTTCTGGAATATTTTCTAGTGTTGCATGTACTACTAGTGATTATCAAATGCCTGGGCTAGCAAGAAGTGTAGGACATAATCTTGGACTTTCAGGAATACCTATGATTAATTTGAGTATGGGTTGTGCTGGAGGAATGCATGCTCTTCAAATGGCTTACAATCAGTTAGTTGTTGATTCTGTTAATGGAAAAAGAGCAAATTATGTTGTTATAGCTGGAGATCATACTTCTAGAGTGTTGGATAAGGAAGCTTGGGATACTGCGGGAATATTTAGTGATGGAGTTGCTGCTGCACTTGTAAGTAATTATGTTCCTGGGCCGTTTAGTATTAAGAAAATAGGAAGTACTAATCTTGAAGGAGATATTCATTCTATGAGAATTGATTCTAAAGAGAAAATATTTAGAATGGATGGAGGAAAGGTTTTTGATTTTGCTACTAAAAAAGTATTTCCTGCCGCATTAGGATTATTAGGATTAGAGAAATTACCTGAAAATGTTTATTTTATTCCTCATCAAGCAAGTGGAGCAATTCTTGACGGGATGAGAAGAAGACATAAAATACCTACAGAACAATTTTATTCTGATGGAATTAAAAGAGAGGGAAATATTCCTGCCGCTTCTGTTTATTTTGGATTGCTTGATGCTGAAAACAAAGAGCTTTTTGGATATAAAGACGTAATTCTTTGTGGTTTTGGTGCTGAACTTGCGGTTAGTGCGGTATATTTGAAAAATAATTTGAATGGAGGAAGTGAAAATGAATAATAAAAGAGAAGATATGCAATTTATTCCTACCTGGCCGTACGGAATACTTTTAGCGTTGGCATTAGTTGCAAATGTGTTTCATAGAATAGGTTATAAAAAAGGACTAAAAGCAGGAGAAATTGTTCTGGTTAAAGAAGATAATTATAATAATGAAGGACTAAAGAATATTATAGTACATAGCGAAATTGGAAGAACTTATCGTTTTATTAGAAACACAAATGGAGAGTACCTCCCTTGGGAATATTACCGAACTTTACCTGAGAGCGATGGGAGCGAGAAAGTTGAACGACTTGAGAGAGAAGTTGGGTCTAATGCCTTGCAAAGAGTGGAGGGAAGACAATGAAAACTTCAAAGTTTAATGGAATTGAAGTAATCGCTTTTAATTATGAAACTCATTTTGAGGGATTAAAAACAGGAGATTTAATTCTTTACCCTCAATTGACCGCGTCAGACTTTTCTGATTCGGCTAAATTAGATGGAGACCCTATGCGTATGAATGGAGTACATCAAATTGCAATAAATTTTAATGATTTATGCATTGCAGTTATAACAAAAAAACAAGGAAACTTTGTTGACTACTTAGCTACAAGACTTAATGGAAGCACTAAAAATGGTACATTATGCCTAGACTATGGACTTAATGGAACTGCAATTCTTCATAGAGAAAGCGAAGGAAAACTAGTACTTTACTGTAGCAAGCCTAAATCAGAAATTGTGCAAAGATTAACAAATGAATCGGAGGGAAGACAATGAATTGGAATAAGGCTTTAGTTCTGGGTGCATTAGGATTTAGCTTTGTGACTGGAATAATTATTGGAGACCGAGTTCGGTATTTAGCAATTAATAAAGCAAATGAATCATCCTACTCTTTAGGATATCATCAAGGAGTAAGAGACTCTGTTCCAACACATATATTCTCAGAAGAGGTGAATAAAGACGGAATTAAAGATTTAGTTGTTTACAGCAGGGCATATACAAATGGCTCTGCGATATATATAGGAAGCACAAATGGAACATTTGAGAGCTTTGATGAATATAAGGAAAAAGTTCTAAGAGAATATAAATTTAAAGTAGAGAATCTTGAAGCGGAACTAAACTCCATACAAAGAAAAGTAGGAAGTGGGATATATGAGTCTAAATTAAGAGAAAATATGAAAGAGCCTTCTGAGTGGCAGGCAATAGAGAGGCCTGAATCTGGAGGGAAAAGATGAATGAAAATAATAAAATCTTATCTAATTTGAAAATCAAGTCCTGAAATTTGTTGATCTGATTCTCTTGATGAGAATTTATTTTTGATTGCATCGCCAATTGCCTTATACATTAAATTCTTGTGAGGCCATGCCTTAATCAACAATTTATAATCTCTGATTAATTCTTCTGAAAATCGTGGTGTTTTTGAAGTCATTTTATCTATTCTATAGTCTCCAAATAAGATTTACTTCTTGTACTTGCAACATAAACAGCTTCCGTGTGTCTACGAAATACTCTCTGTACATCTAAAAATCCAGTAACTTCTAGTCTGTTAGTAAATTCACTTTCTTTTAGAATCAAGTCATCTTGATTATCCCTTAGATAATGCTGCTCCCAATAAGTTCTTAATTCTGGTTTGCCTATTCTATCAAATTTCTTAAACTGTTCCATTTGCCAGGCTAAACTTTTCTCATGTGCCTTGGGATCATCTTGGGCTATTTTATCTGCATTGATGAATAACTTGTCTACTCCGAGTGCACAATAGACTGCATTTATTAATGAATCCCGTTTGGTTCTAGGTAAATTATGAATCATAAATGCAGTTACAATTGCATCATATTTTGCTCTTAATGTTCTACAAGCTTCTTCTGCATCCAACTCAAAAAGGTTTACTCTTCCAGCTAAATTTTGTTTTCTTAACTTGCTACCTATTTGTACAATCATATTATTCTCGTTGTCTACTGCATCGACAATTATTCGAGGGTCTGCGTTAAGAATAATCTCAGTAGTAATTCCGGTACCGCATCCAAGTTCAAGAACTCTAAAAGTTGAATCATCTCTTTTTTCAAACCGTTCGGTCAATATTCGACCTATAACTTTCTCAGCCATTCTTGCCGGTCCAAAAGCAGTTCGATAAACTAAGTCATATTCCAAACTTTCAGAACCTGAAAATCTTTTTTCAATCATTTTTTAGGCCCCTCTAATATCGTAATAAAATCACCCATATTATCTCTCGCAAATCTTGGCCAAGATCTAGTAGTTGTGATCTTGTTGTGAAAATATTTCTGCATCAAAGGAAGTCGTTTAGCAAGAGAGGTCTTAAACTCTCCATCTGCTAAAACATCATTAGATATTATATCTGCAGTCGCCTGTATAACGTCATCTGGAGCACCATTTTTTATTGTCTCTTTAAGATATTCATATCCCAATCTAGCAGCTTCTAATTTTCTTTCCTTCTCAGTTGAATAATCTCCTATATAACAGTCAGAGAGTATTGCAGTTCCTGAAGGATTAAGCCAGTAGGCCATCCTCTGGATTACTTCCTCTTGTCTTTTATAGGGAATATGATGCAAAGCGCCAGTACATGCAATTACATCAAAATGTTCGGCAGATCCATATTCGAGGACATCTTTTAACTGAAAATTATGTTCTGGATATTTTTGTCTTGCATGTTTGATATACTCTGGATCTATGTCAACGCCTTGTAAAGATAAGTCGGGTCTAGTCCTTGAAACAAGCCCTAACAAATATCCTGGTCCACACATCAAATCCAAGACAGTTCCACTTTTAGGAGCATGCCTAGTTATTATACCCACAACTCTATGTATTGAATCTCTGTAGGGCATGAACTCAAGCTCTCGCTCATAAGTCTGGGCAGGAGGAAGAGGTTTCATTTGGTTACCTCTTTCTCATCTAAAATTTGTTGCAATCCTGAAGTTCTTAGAAATTCCCTGACTGCTTCCTGTGCAGGAATGGGCTCTTCATATGGAATATGATTAAGTCTTATTAAGTTTCTAAGCTTTATTGCGGCGAGTAAAGATTTAAACTCGCCTTCTGCCCACACGTTATGCCCATAACTATCTTTATCTGAGTCGTATACTAATTTCACAGTAGGTTCTCCTCCAGAAAATTCTCCTATTTTTTGATAAGGATGAAATGACCTACCCGCAGGGCAGTCTTCTCTGAATATTGTCCTAGAAGAATAATCGATGCCAAAACCTAAAGATTCTAAAAATACTGGAAAAGAAGGTTGTAGATTTTTAGGCATTATCCAATTACTCCTGCATAAAACATCCATATTGAATTCAGAATCTGCCATATCATCTGTTCTCCTGAGAAACATTGGGGGAAGTCAATTTTTCTCCTCTCTCGCCGCCTACAGTAGATCCTTTAGATATGACATCATATCCTTTATCTCTCAAATACTCCAAATATTTTGCAGCTACAGGCCTTTTAATCGGATTAACAATACCAGATTCATACTTGTAAAGATCTATTTCGTGAACTCTACATTCAAGTTTATCGATCAATGCTCTTCTGTTAAGCCCATCGTCCTCGCGAATTTTTCTTGCCTTTTTACCATCGAATGGTGAATGTCTAATTGTAGGTTTAGGTTTACGTGCAAGTTTCTCAAGAGAAGACAAGATAAAACTTCTTTGTTTTTCTGAATCTGACTCTAGATAACGTGTTCTTAGAATGGAATAATTTGTATCCAATAAGGATAGTTTCGCATTCATTAATTGATTCTGCAAATCATCGGATTCTATTTGTGGGGAGTCCATTCTAAAACTTCTTTGTAAGGCCAAACTCAAAAACAGAGTTATCCTTGAAAGTTCCTCCAAGTGACTTAAATGCTTTTTGGAATCTTGTTCCTGCGCTAGCTGAGAATCCTTTTCCAAGATTGTAATTTAAGCTCGCTCCACCTGCTACGGTTGTAAATCCCCTGCCATCGACAAAATAGCTATTATTGTAAGTTGCACGAGTTTCTAAAGACAAAGAAAGCCTAGTGGATATCGGAGTTAAAGGAATATTTTTAGCCGCTCTAAATTGAAACAACTGCCCATCATATGTTCCTTCACCAATCGCGTGAGCACCATATAGACTAAGATCTAATGGTAAACCTTTAGAATGTAATCCTAATCCTAAGGTGACAGATGTTGGAAACGCTTTAGTTGGAGAGCTAAATACTATTGCGTCAGGTTTTAGAGTAAGATATTTTGTTTCTATGGCTGTTGAAAAAGTATGATCTGCTTCAGTCCATCCTTTATTCAAATCGTAATTATTCCAGAAATCATAATTTAGTCTACCAACACTAAAAGAAAGATCACTAGTTATTACTGGTCCATCTGAAAGAGTGAATCCATAGGTCCCAAGATACTTTGAATGAAATCCAGAATTTAAAGTTACATTTTTCGGTGCTAACTCTCCTAACTGGTCTTTAATCCATGATGTCTGTGCAGGGCTATTTGTAGACTGAGCATTCGCTTGAGAGGATAATGCTGATGCAACTATAATCCCTAATGCAAAGTTAGTTATTTTTTGAGTTGTATGTTTCATGTTTATTTTCTAGTAACCCCTATCAAGTTACAATATAACTCGTGAAAAGATGCTATTAATATCTATTGACTATTATTAATATTAATAATAGTAAAGCTTAAAAATAGAAGAATATTGGAAGAATCATGATAAGAAAGCTTATAGGTCAAGGTTTAGGGGGAATGACTATTCATTTACCTAAGAAATGGATAGAGGCATATCATTTGAGCAAAGGTGATGACATTTATATCGATGATGCAGAAGGAAAATTAATTATTTCCCCTAAGAGCCAAAAATTAAAGAGGGAGACAACAATTAAGTTAATAGGACTTGAAGAGTCTTTAATTAGAATTCTAATAGGAAATACTTACCGCCTAGGATTCGATAAAATTGTGGTTGAATTTGAGAGCGAGAAACAATTTGAGATTTTACAAGAAGTAATTCAGAAAAGAACTATCGGTTTTGAGATTGTAAAAAAAGAAAATAAAAAATGCATTGTAGAGAACGTTACAGAACCTTCTGAAGATCAGTTTGATAATATCCTTCTAAAAATCTTTATGAATATTGATGAGTTATTTGAAGAAACAAGTAAGAGATTAAATCTTGTTAAAGGAGAAAAGCAGGAAAATATTGATGAGATTGAAGATAGAATAATACGTTATGATCAATTTTGTAGAAGAATTCTTCTTAAAAAAAGATTTGAGCCAAAGTCTAGTCTGCATCTTGCATTTATACTCATGATAATCCACGGGCAGAGAGAATTATATTACCTAACTAAAGCAGTTAGTAAAGAAAATAAGTTTTCTAAAGAGACTTTAGCCTTGTTTTCAAAGATTCTAGAATTATATCGTCTTGTAAAAGAAGCTTATCTTGCTAAAGAATCATCTCAACTAGCTCAGATAAATAAACAAGGACGAGATATAATATACAAGAAAGGATATTCTTTAATAGAAAAAACAAAAGGAAAAGAATCTATTATAATTTATCATTTACTTGCCTGCGCTCGTAATTTTTACCAATCAGTTAGTTCTTTGAGCGGTCTTTTGCTCTGACGCTTCTAATTGAGAACGATATCTTGCAACTTTCTCTGTAAACTCTCTAGGTGGACGAGCAAGATCCCAATCAAGAAGCTTATACCCTCCAAGGGGTCCATATTTTAGAGGATATGCTGTAGAAAGTACTTTCTTGCCAGATGCTTTATCTCGAATATCTAAAAGAAAAGTATAATTTCCTACAGGTATATTTGTCCCTCCTGGAAGTGGGAGTGTCACTAAATGAGGCCAGTTAACTTGAGAGTAATTCAATTCAGGTATGCGACAATCCATTTCATAGTTATCTCTAAAATTGTACTCTAGACCATTCAATAGCCCATTAGTTGGATTAAATGTATCAAACTGTATCTCATTCTGAAGATATGAAAACTGTACTTTAGATACTCTAAGAACTTCAGAAGGCATTTTTCCAACTATTAGAGGAATTCTTTCTTCGACAAGAGCATTTGTTCCATTTGCCTTTATAATAAAATCTATGTCATCTCTAGAATTTACTTCTTTTGGTGGAAATGCATTTACTATAATCGTATAGTTTCCTGCAGGCATGTTTGTAGGTATTCTTAGCGATGCAAAATTTTTATTAAACTGACCCCCTGGAGGATATCCCCTTGAAGAAACAGACTTAGGGTTAGTTGATAAGCTATTAAACTCTTCAGAAGGTATATTCGTCGTCCCCTCAACTGAAACCTTTATAGGATAAACTAAGTAAGGAACTCTAAGATTTCTTGAAGGCAAAGGTCTTTGGAGAATATCCCCCGTAACAGTTACAATGTCTCCAGGTTTAGCTAATATTAATTTAGTTTTTGATGGATAATGTTGGTCATTTGTAGAGGCACGATCATAACAATCTGCTCTCGCTTTCATATCAAACAATGCAGAAGGCACAAGTCTATTATTTCCATCCCAATCAGCATCTAATAATATTGTCTTTTGCTCATCCCCCATAAGTTGTCTAGCATAATTCAAAGCGTTAGAATTATTTATGGCGATATTCGTCCCAGCTCCAAGTGCCACGAGCCCAGTTAAAGCAATTAACGAATTTCTAACCCAATGTTTTTTTACTTTCTGCCAAGTACTTGGCTTTTCAACACAATCTAATCTTTTAACTAGACCCATTAGTGTAGGAATTCTTTTAGAGTCATATCTTAATCCATCGTAAAGTAATTCTTTGTAGTCTTTTGCATTTTCTGGTAATCTATCTAAAGCAGTGCTCAACATTTTGTCGTATTCATTTTCATCAAAAGGATTTGAATCATAAGGACTTACAGGCAGAAAATCTTCACCCAAAAGCATCATCCCAAACATTTTTGTTAGAGAATAAACTTCTGACGCCTGATCGTATTTTGAAGCTTTGCCAGTTCTCGCACCCATTAATCTTGGGTCACAAGTCTTTCTTCCAGGGCATGAATGAGTGAATTCATCAACTTCTTCATTAGGTCTTCCAGCAGCAGAAGTATCTGTAATAACTAAATCTCCCTGTCTTCCACCTAGAGCTACTAAAAGATTAGAAGGTTTAAGATCCCTATGTAAATGACCTGTTCTAGCAAAAAATGCTTGACTCTGTTCAAACATCTTTCTTGCATAATGAGTAGCAATATGAACGGGTAATGTTTTCTTTTGTTCAAGTATTTGTTGCAATGAAGCTGAAGGAACAAATTGTTCAGCATAAGCATAACATCCAAGATATCCTACATCTGAGAGGTCCCTTCCTTCTACTGGAGAAGAAAATCCAGTTAATCCACTTGTCTCAATAGCCATACTAGCTTCACGTCTTGAATTATACTCCTTCCTGTAATGTTTTAACATTGCTGGCGAAGCAACAGAAACAACTTCGCTTTCAGGTTTATCCATTTTTACTGCAAAGATTATATGTTTTTGCGAAGCGCTGTCAAAAACTGGCTGAGCTACAAAAACGTCTTTTATGTTTCCAGATTGATAATGCCCCCAATCATTCCATTGGGGAAACTTTGATTTCAGAGCATCGGCTTTTGCACGTAATTCAGGAGTTAGTTGAATATAAGGGACAATAGGGGGTTGTGAAACATCGCTCAAAAATTCTTTAAGAGTTTGAGGTTTTGGTTGATCTGTAAAAAATAGAGATCTAAACCCACTCCATAAACTTTTTCCAAGAGTTCTTTTGATAGATTCTTCATTTTTACTAGGTGCATTCGCAAGTGCCAAGTCCATTTCTAGGCTCATTAGTAGTTCACCTCATTTTGATTATTATCTAAAACATTATCTTCATCTAGAATGTCAATCGTCAGTTGAGTAAGCATTCCAGGCTTAATTATTTCAGAAAGATGCTTTGGAACTACAATTATAGTATCGCGCCCATGCTTGGCAATTCTCTTTGTAATTATAATTTGGCGTCTTTTGGTGTTCATTGTGGATATCTGCTGTAGCTGGGCTACAGCGAAAGGGTATTTAAATGTAACTATAAAATGACAACATTAGCGTGTATTTTTAGCAATATTACAAAACACGCAGAAGTCTAGGACATCTAACTTCAGTATTCTTATATTTCATAAGATTTAGTATTAAGACGCACGGGTAACTGGAACCGAAGTTGGTTTAGGTGAAGGAGAGGGAGTTACAACGGAGTCGGGAGTTGGGGTAGGAGTTACTTGAGCGATTGCATTGATGGAGTTGGTTGAATTGGATTTATTTGATGTGGATGAGGATTGATTAATTGGAGGATAATCTTGAAGAATGGATTTTGAAGGGGTGAGAAGTCCAATTGCTAAAATGTTGATAACTAGAACTGCGAAGATTATGAGAGAGATACCGACGATTAATTTTGATTTCATTTTATTTTAGATTGAAGTCTTCGAAGTGGATGTCTTCGGACTTTACTCCTTTTTTCTTTAGTTGAGATTCTAGGGAGAGCATCATATTAGTTGGACCGCAAAGAAGAAATGATTTGTTTGCTAGTCCTGAAATCTTTTCTATAATTTCTGCGGAAAGACGAGGTTTTTCTTCAGTATGATATGGAATTATTTTTAGATTATTGTTTGATTTGTTTGCTATTTCATTTAAGATTGGAAGAAATATTGCGTCTTCCTTATTTCTGGTGCAATAATATAAGTCTACTTTTGAATTGAATTTGATTGATTGAGCTATGCTTAGAAAAGGAGTAATACCTATTCCCCCAGCTATCCAGACTTGTTCTTGAGTTGGTTTTGCATTTTGTCCGAATTTTCCATACGGGCCTTCTATTTCTACAATTGCTCCTGATGAAAGAGATTTTAGTTGATTGGTGAAATCTCCTAGAGATTTTATTGCAAAAGTTAATTTTTCATTGTCTGGGCCTGATGCGATGGTAAATGGATGGCTTTCGTTTTCTACTCTTGAATCAAGGAATTTGATAAATATAAATTGCCCTGGTTTGAAATTTATTTTCTTTCCTAAAGGAGAAAATTTTAGAAGAAGGATATTGTTGCTAAGAGATTTTATGCTTTCTAATTTATATTTGAATGGACTTTTTAGTTCATGACGAACAAATGAGCCATAGAGATAGGAGAGTGCTCCCATGACTGAAATTAAAATCATATAATATTTTAGAAGAGGATAGAAAGTTATATCTGTAGTAACTAGGAATACATGGAAACAGGCAATTAGAAATACTAAACCCATGAATTTATGAGAAATTCTCCATTTCTTATAAGTTATTTTTGCAAATATTGTTAGAACTATAAGAAGAATCATAGCTAAGAGGGCGATTATTCCGAAATTTATTGGCCAACTTGAACTTGGAAGTAAATAAAGTGCTGCTTGTTGGATATTAGAGGGGATAAACTTTATGACTAGCAGTAGAGGATGAAATAGGATTAATACAAAAGATAAAATTCCTAATAAATGATGAAATTGATAGACTTTGTCTAAGCCATTAAAATATTCTTCTACTATTTTTAGTCGCATTGTTAGAATGAATGTTAAAGCAAACATAGTCATGCCTACAAGTCCAGATAATTGACCTAGAGAGTGAGTAATAACTGAGTAGTTTGAGAACATAGGAGTTCCTGAACGAACAATTAGCCAGAGGAGAATGGGAATTGCTGAAAAAATCCAGAAGATGGTTGGACCGAGTTTAGTTTTCATTGTTTACCTCTCTAATCAACTGAGAAAAACAATTATAATGCTTTTGGTTTAGTTTTATGTCTATGGTTAGAACTTTAATTTGAGGATTTTTTGCTATGAGCTCTTCTCTTTCTTTTATGGAGAGGACAAAGAGAGAAGTTGAGAAGGCATCGGCTTCAGTAAGAGTTGGAGCGATTACTGTGACTGAACATAAATCTTTTTGATTTAGGATATGAGAATTTTCAAAATATTTTGAGTATTGATAGTAATCTCCTGAAGTGGCAATGCAAGAATCTTTTACTTCAATTGATGAAATTGATTTTTCTTTATCTCTTGGATGTTGAATATTTACTTTTTGAGGTTCTCCTGAAATGATTATGTCTCCTCTTGCATCAACTAAAAAAGAAGATAATCCTTTTTCTTTTAGGAAATCTGCGATTTTATCTGCGATGTATCCTTTAGCTATACTACCTAAGTCTAGAATCATTTCTGGATGATTTAGAGAAATTTTGTTTTTTATTATTTGGATGTCTTTATAGGAATAGGGAAATAGAGCTATGGATTGTTGATTTGCCTTACGCTGAAGAAATTGCTTTCCTAGAGAAATATCATATCTTCCTTTGGTGAGTTTGGAAAATTCAATTGCTTTTTTAATTACAAATAATAAATCTGGAGAGACCTTAAGAGAGCGATTTTTGTTTAGAAGAGAAAGTTCACTCTCTTTGTCGTAGAAATTAAATATTTTTTGAAGTTTTAATCCTAAGAGATATGCTTCTTCTAGTATCTCCTGAGTTATTAGCTCTGGGGCATTGAAGGCTATTAACTTTAACTCTTTCCCGAATAGGGGCTTAGATAATTGAGAGTGTTCCATTAGAAAATTTATCCTAAATTCCCTTTAAATGTTCCGACTTTTGGAATTTTGTAGGAGTTATTTTCTCCGTGCTTGTTATTAAATGCATTTTCAAAGTTGTCGCTCGTTCCGCAGAAAGGAATTATTGCCTCTGGCTTTCCTGGATGATTTGGAAGGAAAGAAGTTATGTCATATACTTCATTTCCGTAGGACACCCAACAGTCAGAAGGTGAATTATGCTTGCTTAATTCTGCAAGGGAGATGGTTTGAGAAGAACTGATTGAGTTTCCAGTTAGTTTGGGAATTAAGATAAATAGACCTAACGCCAAGACCAAAATTGCTCCGAGAATAAATACCGACTTTTTCATATAGTGACTTATTTGAAAGTGCTTTTATAGCTTATGGAAGATACTTCTATTTTATAAATATAATCAAGTTTGATGTAGTTATTTCTTTTCTATAATTAGACAGGAAAGAAAGAAAATAAATATTGCTAGAAGGAAACCTGCTAGGACATCTGAAAAATAATGAACGTTTAGGTAGATTCTTGTAAACCCTATTAAGAGAGTCATTAGAACTGCAGCGATAGATAATGAAATTTTACTTATCTTTGAAATATGATGTTTGAGTGAAAATATTAAAATTATGAAGAAGAGGCAGGCAAAGGTTGCATGCCCACTGGGAAAACTAAATCCTGAAGAATAGATTAAGGAATTGTCTGGTCTAGCTCGAGATAATAGAAAGTTTAATCCAAATTTTAATATTAATGCTAAAATGAATGAAAGAATAATTACTTTTGATTTCTTGATACCATGGCGTTTGTAGACTAAATATGCAAGAAATAGTCCTAGAATAATTAAGATAGTTGGTTGGAAAATATTTGTAATTTGATGAAAAAAAGTTGTTAAGAAAGGAGATTGAATGTACGGAATGAGTTGAGATATTTGATTATCTAGGAGGTAGATTTGTCCTTGAGTTTGAATATTTACTGCGATAACGGCAAGGAGAATTAGAGATAGAAAGACTAGGAGAATGCGTAATCTATTTAGAGGATTGAAAGTTTTCATTTTAATTTATAGGTTTTTTGTTTAGATAAACTTTTATATGACGTTTGCCGAGTTCAGAAATAAATTTATTATGGGGAACACATCCCTCTGGGGCATGAACTCCTGAGGATTTTATTTCTCCCTTAAATAACATTTGAGAAATGATTGAAATTGTTCTTCCTGTGTCTATATTACTTCCTGCGGATTCCCATCCCTTTTCAGTTTTGACTATGCAGTCTATTTCTGCTTTTAATGGCTTGTCGTTTTTCTTTCCTGAAATTCTTACCCAGATATTTTCTACTTCTTTGTATCCTTTTGGAGGATGAATTTTCTTCAGTTCTTGGGTAATATAATACAAAGGAGTTGTGTTTATTCCATTGATTGTAGTAGGTTTTGATGAATTATATCCTTGTTTTATAAGATTCTGAATGTAATCATATGAATGTTTTGGAAAACCTGCAAGATAATGAACATTTTTTATTCCTTTGGACTTGAAGTATTTTGCAAATGTGTAGACTTCTGAATGGACTATGCAATAGCAAGTTTGTTTTCCCACTGCTTTGAAGTTGAATGTTCCTTGACATTTTATTCTGTTGGATTTGAAAAACTTTCCATCTGAAAGAACTACTGGAGGTTGAGTAAATTCATCGAATATACTTTGAATGGAATAGGGCGTAACAAATACTTTTTTATTTGAATCCCAGGCAAAACCTAAGTCTATGGTATCAACTGAATCGAAATCTTCAATTATGTGTGCAGTAAGAACATTTGAAATTCCGGGAGTTGAACCACAGCCAGTTATGCAAAGAATATTTTTATTTTTGAATTGATTGTCAAGAGAGAATTGCTGTTTGGTTATTTTTTGTAATCCTCCCAAGTCAGTTAGAGAAGTTTTTGTTTTTAGGCAAGCATTCATTATGGGGATATTGAAAGTTAGTTCTGCACAATTGATTACTACTTTTGCTTTTGATTTCATTATTGCTTGAGAAATTGAGGATTCATTTTTCAAGTCTACTTTGAGAAAACCTGCTTTTTTATTTTTGAGAAGATGCTGAATTCCCGTTGGGTCTCGCCCGACTAAAAGAATGGAATATCCTGATTGAAGTAAGTCTTTTGCACAAATTCGTCCTTGCAACCCTGTGCCTCCAAATATAATAAAGTCGTATTTCATCATTTCACCTCTGTTATAAAAATGGAAATGGGGGTTTTTATTAGTTGTGGATTATGAATAATTTTCTACAGCAAAACATATTGTTAGAATTGAATAATAAAGATTTAGGTGAATTTTAAGAGATAAATGGTTTTAATGCGTGCGTTGTAGGAGAATGTGTGTAGTATGAGATTAATTTTTTAAACATATTGAGAGATATTGACATGAATTTTAGATTTTAGTTGAAGTTATGAAACTTGTATTCTGGGCTTAGAATTTAAAACTAAAGGTTTTAATAGGGTTATTTTTTGATATTTTTATGGATATATTAGACTATAAAGTGCGAGCAATTATTAATGAACCCTTTGAAGAAGGGGGAAGAGGAGTATTTTTAATTCAAACTCCTAATACTGTGAAGAGCAATAGATGGACAACTCCGGGAGGAAATATAAACCATGCACAAAATCCTAAGGAATGTATATCTAGGCATATCTATGATGATTTGGGCATAATTGCAAATGTTTATCCCCATCCCTTATTAGAAGCAGTTCAATCAAAAAGAACTTCAATTGATGTTTTCAGGGCAGAATTACCTGAAGAGTATAATTTTATTATAAGAGGAAATGCACTAAATGCGAGATTTTTTGCACCAAGAGAGATATTCACTTTAGGAATTGCTCTTTCCCTGGATAATAGGATTATATTTAGTGTGCTAGCTAAAAGAGGATTTTTTGGAGATGAGTTTAGAAGTTCTTGTTTACAGACTGTGGAAATAGCTGTATAAAATCAATTATATCTAATTTTAGTAAGGAGTTTATGCTGAAGATATTTTATAGTAGATATTAGAATTATTGAAAATTATATGTATGAGGTTGCTATTAGAAAATTATATAAGATTAGGGAGATTATTAGACATTAAATTTAGTGGTTATGACCCATTAAAATGATATTTTATCTAGGATAAACCTATTTTTTACAAAAGCTTTTAATAGTATTATTTTTGAACCTGTTTGTGAAATTAACAAGATATAAATTAAGAGCGTTGATGTATGAAGAGGGAAGAGGAGTATTTTTAATTCAAACTCCGAATCTTATGAAAAGCAATAGATGGACAACTTCTGGAGGGTATAGAACTCCTGGTTTGAATCACTTGGAATGCATTTCTAGGCATATCTATGATGATTTGGGAATTCGAACTAGAATAACTGATTTGCCTATATTACGAAATGTTACTTCAAGTAATACTTTGATGGATGTTTATAGTGCAACGTTACCAGCAGGATATAAATTCTCTGGGCAAGGAATTGCAAAAAGAGCGAGATTTTTTGCACCGAGAGAGATATTTGAACAAGAAATTGAACTTTCTATGGATAACAGAACAATATTTGAGATACTTGCTAAGAGAGGATTTTTTGGAGATGAGTTTAGAAGTTCTTGTTTGCAAACTGGAGAAACTGGAGCGTATAAACAACAACCTTAAATATACTAAATTTATATCTTATTTATGTCAATGCAATTTTGTCCAAAATGTAAAACTCCTCTTAAATATGTAAAATTTGAAGGAAAGAATTTAGTATATTGCTCATGTGGTTTCAATAAATTTTCAGACACTCCTTTGATATCTGATGAAAAAATAGCTCATAAAAAAGTAGGAAAAGGAATTGCAAAAGAAAAGAAAAACAAACTCTCTGACTTTCCTCATGAATGTAGCAAATGTGGACACAATGGATGTGAAGTCATTTCTTTAGGCCCAGCATATAGTGATGAATCAGATAGAATTTTATATATCTGCGGAAAATGCAATCACGTAGACAGACAGGCAGATGGAAGTAGTAATGGATAATTTTTTATAAATTAAGAGTAAATAGAAAAAGTTTAAGAGGAGTAAGAGGGGTATTATTTAATATGAAGATTGAGAAGAAATGTTGGCCTGATTCATTTAATAAAATTCTTAGTGGAGAAAAAACATATGAATTGAGATTGGGAGATTTTGAATGTAAATCTGGAGACGTTTTGGTATTGAAGGAATGGGATCCTGAAACTAAAGATTATACTGGGAGAGTTATTGAAAAGAAAGTTGGGCATGTTGGTATGGTTTCTGGAAATCTATATTGGAAGCAGGAAGATATTGAGAAATATGGGTTTCAGATAATTAGTTTAAGATGAGATTATCTCTGACAACCTTCTTTCTCTTAAATTACCTCTTGCTCGATTAGGATAATCTTTAAAGAACATGTCATGACAACTGCTAACAAATCCATCATGACTTATTCTAATGTCTCTGATGAGAGTTCTAGGAACTGGGATATAATTGATGAATACCCTTCCGAATTGATTAAAGATAGTTGCATAATCATCAGTCAATAGTTTGTTTAATTCTATTATCCTTCTTTCTGCGAGCAAATTCATTAGAGGTTTTTGAGTATCATAATCTACTTTTAGTAACAATTGATCTTCAGATTTAAGCCAAGAATTTGCTTTTGCTTTTAGGACAGCATAAGTATCTGCAATCTGCTCTTTAGTTATCCCAATATCTTCTCCACTTTGATTTATACTTGGAGCATAAGGAGAAATCATGAATTTCTTTACTCCTTTGTTTTGAAGCTCTTTAATCATTTCTTCAATTAAAGAGTGACGATTGTTTCTTCCCATTAAGGTAAAGCTTATGAACAATTTATCAGAAAACTCTGGGGCTTGTCTAATTATATTTTCAATTGCAGATACAGATTTATGATAATTTCCATAACCTCTAATTGAATCATGAACTTTTTCTGTTCCGTCAATACTGATATCTAAATAAGTAGGATGGGCTTCAATTAGTTGAGATATTTTTTCAGGAGTTAATAAAGTCGCATTCGTAACAAGCCCGTATCTTATTTTTGGATTTTCTTGTCTTTTTTGCTTTAAAAAATTTAAAAGCTGAATTGATTTATTCCATGAAAGAAGAGGTTCTTTTCCAACATTACCGAAAGTTAAAGCTCCTAAACTTAAAGCATCACAGAATACATTTTGCCATTCTTCAACAGAAAGAGCATTTTTTGATTCTTCGTAGCCAACATAACAATGCCCACAGGTGAGATTGCACGTGTTATTTACAAAATAAGATATCTCTAATGGTTTGCTTGCGAAATCTTGCTCAATAGATGAACTTGATTTTGGGTTTATTCCTCCATTGCTTCCTGAAAAACCTAATGCCATAAGTTTTACATGAATTACTCGGATATTAATATGCTTAGTTATATTTACTAATATTATAAAATATATTGGAGTATATTTTATTTAAATAGTAATATTTATAAAATACTCCCTAATAAGAATAATATGAAATTAGACGTAATAGACAGAAAGCTTTTGACTTACTTGTATCACAACTATCGTTCACCTTTAACTAAAGTTGGAAAGGCGTGTAGAATCTCAAGAGACCAAGTAGAGTACAGATTAGAAAAATTTGAGAAGTCAGGATTAATAAAAAAATATTTGACTATATTTAATTATTCTTTATTGGGCTTTAATGATTTGTTTATAGTTTATATCAAAACTAAGAATAAGAATAAAATAAAATCTGATTTACAAGATATAAAAAACACTATTTCCTTAGGAGACGTTGTTTCTACCTTTGATGTTTTTGTTAATTTTATTTGTAAAGATAAAAATGAATTTGATGAAATGTTTAGTTCATTCTTGGGAGAACATAAAGATGAAATTCAAGATTATGAGATATTTAATACGAGTTATGCTGAATTATTTCCTCTTAAAGCATTTGGAAATCAAAAAGAAGAAGTCTCTTATAGGGCTTTAGAGTCTGGGGAAAAAATAAGTTTAGATAAAAATGAGATAGAAATTCTTAAAATCCTTGAGAAAAATGGAAGAATTAAAATTATTGATATTGCTTCAAAAATAGGAATTTCTGGAGAATTAGCATTGTATAAATTAAAACAATTAAAAAAGAAGGGTATAATTTTAGGAAATAGAATACAATTTGATATGAAAAAACTGGATTTTAATTTCGCAGTATTAAGATTAAGAGTAAATAATTTGGATAATATTCTGAAAGAAAAGATAAGAATCTTTTGTAAACATAGTCCTTATGTCAATGTGTTGGCGTTTGGAATTTCTGAATATAATGTTTTAATTCAATTAATGAATAAGGATGAAAATGAATTGAGAAAAGCAATAAGTGAAATTCGGGAAAAATTGAGAAATGAAATAAGTCAAGATTCTTTAATATTGATTGAAAATGAAAGCGAAGCTAAAACTTTAGCTATTTAGACTTATATTTGATTTGAAGAAGTTGTGGCTCTGAATAGGTAATTATCCTTTTACAACTGCGAGAGGTTTGAGTCGGGCGACTAATTGGCCGATTCCTAATTCGTCCGAGACACGGACAACTTCGTCAATATCTTTGTAGACTTCTGGGGCTTCTTCTAATGCTCCCCTCATGGAGCCTACTCTCATTAGAACATCTTTGTCAGACATTTCTTTTTCTAGTTTCTTTTCAGAGAGATTATTTATTGCATAACTTCTGGACATGACTCTGCCTGCTCCGTGGGCTGTTGAGCCAAATGAAAGTTCCTCTGCTTTTTTTGTTCCTATGAGGACATAGGAAAATGTTCCCATGCTTCCTGGAATAAAAATTGGGCAACCTATTTTTCTATAAATTGCGGGAATTTCTTTTCTGCCTGGACCGAATGAACGAGTTGCTCCTTTTCTGTGGACGCAGAGAGTGCAGGATTTTCCTTTGACTTTGTGTTCTTCAAATTTTACAATGTTATGAGTAATATCATAAACTAAATCAAGTTTACTTTTAGGAAAGAATTTAGAAAATGCTTTTCTTATTTGATGAGTTATTAATTGTCGGTTTACGAATGCAAAGTTTGCTGCTGCGTTCATTGCCGAACGATATTCTTGTCCTAATTTGGAATTTATTGGTGCACATGCAAGTTCTCTGTCTGGGAGATGTTCAAATCCATATTCTTTTTCCATCTTTTGAACGTAATCTGAACAGGTTTGATGACCTAAACCACGAGAGCCAGAGTGAACCATAATAACTATTTGCTGTTTATCTTTTATTCCTAAAATTTTGGCAGTTTTTTCATTAAATATAGATTCTACTTCCTGCAACTCGATGAAATGATTTCCCGAACCTAGAGAACCGAGTTGATTTTTACCTCTGGCTTTTGCTCTCTGACTTACTTTTGATGCGTCTGCTCCTTGAAGGCAACCATTATCTTCTATTCTTTCTATGTCTTCTTTTGATGCATATCCATTTTTTAATGCCCAGTTAATTCCTGTGTTAAGAACGTCATCAAGTTCATTAATTGTTAATTTGAAATCTGACTCTTTTCCTACTCCTGATGGAACGTTTTTGTAAATTTCATTTAGAACTTCAGTTCTTTTTTTAAGGAAATCAGATTTTGTTAAGTTAGTTACTAGAAGTCGAACGCCACAATTTATATCATACCCGCATTGCCCTGGGGAGATTACGCCTTTTTCTAAATCATATGCTGAAACTCCACCTATGCATGCCCCGTAGCCTTGATGAGCATCTGGAAGAACAACCACTTTTTCTACAACGCCTTGCATCATCGCCATGTTTTTTGCTTGCTCAAGAGTTTTGTCTTCTTTGATCTTTGAGAATAATATTTCTGATGCAAATATTTCTACGGGAACATTCATTTTCCCCGATTTAGGTAATTCATAGATATTTTCAGTTATCTTATTTGTTTTATTTTTTAACATTGATAGAAATGGTTGGAAGATATTATAAACTTAAGGGTTTAACTTTTCCCAATCAGCCAATGTTTCAAGTCCTTGCTTTCTTGAAGTAATTCCTTCTTGACTTTCTTGAATATATGGTGGTTTTAATAAAAATAATCTCTTATTTGGATAATATCCAAACTTAATTAAAGAACTCGCTAAAAAGGTTATGTCTTTTTTACTTGTTGCAACTCCTGCAGTTTGTGGAGCAGAGGGATTATAATCTAAACCTATAAATCCTGAGTTTATATCTCCTACATTTATCCAACGAATTGTATCTCCAAATTCTTTGACTGGTCTTTCTTCATCTTTTGTCCAGAGAACACCATTAAATTGATAAGACATGGCTTCAATATGATGCAGTCTACTTCCAATTATAAGCATGGTCCTTCCAGTTTCTCTTTCTGTTACTCCTTTTGTGAATGGTAAACCAATATATTGATCATATTTAGTGTCATTTTGTTTCATTTTAATTAATACCATTTGCCCGTTTAGATTAAATCCTAGTAATTCATCATTAATTTGAGGGATTCTTTCTACAGATACTTCTTTTTTTGATCTACTTCCCACTGAAGCAACTAGTTGTCCTTCACATCTAGTTCTTAGAGTTGAAGATGCTGAACTACCTGAATAATCCCCGTATCCTGTTCTTGAACCTGTTTTATACATGTTCTTTCTCCGTAGATTTTTCTAAATGGTCTTTATTTCTTTCTTTGTTCTCTTTTTGAGATTCTTCTTTATCTAAATCTGGAAAACCGTGTCTTGGACATCGAATGACCATTATACTTCTACCTCCATGCCTTCTTTAGCAAAAAATACTTGAATGTCTTTTTTGAGAACTTCTTGCATGTATTTTTGTGCTTTTGATTCCATGGCTCTTAGAGAATCGTCAGAACTATTAGGATCGTGATGAGTTATGTAAACTCTTTTTACATTTGCTTCAGCAGCAATTCTACAGGCACCTTCATAATGAGAATGTCCCCATCCCTTTGTCTTGGTAATATAAAATTCAGGAGTATATTGCGCATCAATTATTAGGGCGTCTGCATTTCTTGCCCAATCAATCATTTTTCTGTCGGTTTCTCCTCCGTCCTGTTCATAGTCTCCAGTATTGACTAAAGTTCTTCCATTTTCTTGAACTTTGTATGAGAACATTCCTCCGGGATGAGCATTGTGAAACATGTAACTGAAGTTTAATCCGTTTTCTACTAAGTCGTATTCTTTTAGATCGTGGAATTTTATGTTTGCGCCCATAACTGAAACTGGTACTGGAAAGTATCCTGCTTTAACATTTTGTTGACCTTCGAAAACTTCTTTAGTGTGATTAGTTTCTGACGATTTATGCATTACTACAGTATTTCCCATTCTACCTTCTAAATCAGAGCGTCTTAGGAAAGCAGTTTCTGAACGTGCATTTTGATCAACTAATTTTGCTCCTAATTGTTTGTCTCCGCTGTATACGTCTACTTCATTTCCTGGAACATAGGCTGGGACAAAAAATGGAAATCCTTGAATGTGATCCCAATGATCATGGGAGATTAGTATTTTAATTTTTTTTACTCCTCTTTTCATTAAATCATTTCCAAGTTCTACTATGCCATTTCCGGCATCTTCTATGTAAACATCTCCCTCTTTTGAGAGAACTTCTAGACAGGTAGTATTTCCTCCGTATTCAATTACATTTCTTCTCGAAACTGAACGAGAACCTCTTACTCCCCAGAACTTTGCTTTCATGCTAATGCCTCCTGGACTGCAATCATTCTTTCTGCATCTTCTCTTACTGAAGTGTATACTTCATAGCTTAATTCTCCATGATTTGCAAAATGTCTAACTGGCTCGCAAATCATTGTTCTAAAAGAATGCTTTCCAGTTCGGGATAATAGAATTGGAACATTTGATTCTAGTATTAGAGTTATATCTTTAGACAGACTTGAACCTAAAATTCTTGTTACGGGATTTGCTCTTGGAGGGACATATCCTTGGTTTCTTATTTCATCTAGTGCTTCCTGAGCAATTCCAGGGCATAGAAATTCAATTACTCCTAGCAATTGGAGTTTGGTCATTGTTGTTTTGTAATCCATTTTTTTCTCCGATTATACTAGTATTAGATTAGTAAGATATATAAAAGAACGGAGTTGAATTATAGTAGAAAAGAGTAAAATATATAAACTAATTACTTATTATTATTACATGAGAGTACTTCCTATAGATGAAATTGGTATAAATAAGGTTATTTTTCATAAATACGATGAGAAGATACTTTCTTTGTTATGTAAAAACGCAAGAATTCCATTATCTAAGATTGCCAAGATGGTTAGATTGTCTAGGCAATCCGTTGAATATAGAATTAGGGTTATGGAAAAAGAACATTTACTTGCAGGATCTAGAGCAGTCATTAATATAAGAAAACTGGGATATCAGTCCTATCACTATTTTCTAACTTTAAATGAGGAAAAGAGCGAAAAGGAGTTTATCTCTCGTGCTATTGAGAGTAATAATGCAAACGTTCTTATTAGCTATAGTGGTAAATGGAATTATGAATTGAGTATAATGGCTAAAAATCCTACTGATGCTCAAAGAGTATTTTTAGAATTGATAAAGGAGATTATAGTTGTAGATTATGTTCCTTTGATTTTACTAGATAATATAAAAGCAGAAGTATTACCTGAAATAAATTCTGGTAAGAATATTTCTCTTAAGAATATAAGAAATGACCCTTCTTTTTCTAAACAGTTTATTACTAATGAGATAAAATATCTCCCAGATGAAAACGATTTGAATATTCTTTTTAGACTTTCACAAAATTCTCAAATTACTTTGGCAGAATTAGGAAAAAAGACTAAAATGGGAAGAGATTCTATATCCTATAGAATAAAAAAACTAATTAGAAGTAAGTATATCTTGGAATTTAGACCAGTAGTTGATTATTCTGTTTTGAATCTTTCAGTTCAAACGGTTTTACTTAAAGTAAATAGGGGAATTAAACAGGACGATAGATTCAAAGAATACTTGAAAAGAAATAAAAAGATTATTTGGGCAACGGAAGTATTTGGTTCATGGGATTATCTTATTTATGCTCTAACCGAATCACAGGATGAAATTAATAATTTTATAAATGAGTTGAGGAAAGAGTTTTCTTCCTATTTGTTTTCCTATGAAATGTTATTTGCATATAAAGAACATAAGTATTCTTTTATGACGGAAGCGATGAAAGAAATGTAGTTTTACTATTGAAAATCAGTGAAGATAAGGTTTAAATAGCTTCTTTATGGAGCATAAATTCATGAACCTAGATTATCTAGAATTACAAAAACGATTGGAAAGAGCAAGGGAGCTCGGAACAAAGAGAGCAGAAATTCCTGTAGATTTAGCTGGAGAAGAGAGAGCAGGAACACCTGTAAATTTAACTGGAAATGATGGGAGAGGATATGCATCTAGAACTGCTCCATATTCTTGGGACTTGCAGGTAAAACCTGTAGATAGAGATAGAACTCACCCCCATAATGAGTAATTTCTTTTTAGCGGATTAAAACTTAAAGTTTTGGAAGTTTCAATTAATTTATTGTAAACTAGTTGATTACAACTTGGGAAAAATGCTTATTAAGATTATCACTATCTTTTTGAATTATAAAGAACTTTGTAAAATTACTAAAGATTCTCTAAAACCTTTAACTAAATCAATGAGGAGGGTTATAATAAAATATCCTTACATTGAAAGGCAGATAATAACTTCCAAATAAGATTTAGCAAGATATACTTTATACCTTAATATTTATCTCTCGTATATAAAATTTAGGGTATAATTAATTTTAAATACTCACTCTAATTGTGTTTTTTATGTCAGAGGGATTATTTTCAAAGATTAGAGGAATGTTTAGTTCTAAGAAAGAGGAACCTGTTGAAGTTCCTGAAAATGAATTGGAGAAGCAAGTAAAATTGTATGGGTTGAAAGATATTCCTTCTGTAACTCCTGAGCATTTGTATGTTCCTACTCTTAGTTCAAGAAATAATATTATTGAAAAAGTAGCAGAATACTGGAATTCTGCTAGACCTAAATCTGCTTTTGATTATGTTGTTGCTGCAACTTCAACTGTGCCTGGATTGAGCGGGGCGAGTTCATTGGTGAGAATGTGGAAGATGCCAGAAAACGAGCATGCTAAATTGAATAATTTGTTGGCTTCTGCATATGCTTTGTCTAAAGTTCATCCTGTGGCACAAACAGTTACTGGTTTAACGTATGCGGTTTCACAGGCAATATATGGATTAAAAACAGGACAAGGAGCACATATTCTTTCTGGACTTAAGGGAATATTAACTCATACTGATAAGATGGCTGTTGGAGGATTGCAATTGAAAGATAGAGCGGGAGCAAGAAGAATTTCAAATGGGGCACAGTCTTTATTGGAAACTATGGTTCAGGCACAGGTAGAGAAGAATTAGGAAGTTAATGTTCTTTAGAAATATGAAATTATGAAAATTAGATAATTGTGATTTAGAAGCGATTTTATTATTTTGGTGTAACTTTAAAGAGATAACAAATAGAAAGATTTAAATATGAGATATTTTAGGATAAAATATGGTAAAATTGCTTGAAACTATATGTAATAATAAGTGGAAATCTTTATTAGGAGTTGGACTTTTGACTTTAGCAGGGCTTTCAACACAAGAAAATGTCCATTTTGGCTCAACTACATTTAATAAAGACCCTCAAAAAACAACTTATGTTTTAGGCATAGCACCAATAACAACTATCTCTTCTGGAATAAAATCAACAAACGATTTTATAATTTATGGATTACTTGTAGG
>JBBSYD010000032.1:34098-108208 GCA_038045425.1 Nanobdellota archaeon
AGTAAATAATGCTGGAGCAAATTCTTCTGTGGGAAATATGAATACATATGGATTAATTGTAGGAGTAAATAATGCTGGAGCAAATTCTTCTGTGGGAAATATGAATACATATGGATTATTTGGAGGAGCAAATAATGCTGGAGCAAATTCTTCTGTGGGAAATATGTCTGCTTATGGATTATTTGGAGGAGCAAATAATGCTGAAGAAAATTCTTCTGTGGGAGATGTAAAAACTAGAGGTATAATCTCAATAGATTCGGAAGGAGTACATGTTCTAGGAAATACTATAATTGGGAGAAAATATGACAGATAGAACTGGTTTGTATATTATGGTAGCTATTACTGCACTAATAAGTATGAGTAATGACACTAGCCTAGACAAGGCAAATGAGAGATTAGAATTAATGCAAAAAGAAATAAGAGGATTGAGAGAGGCTATATCTGTTCCCGTAGAACAACCTAAATCTCCAGTTTATTATCTGAAAGAAGAAGTAGTAGGAACTAAAACAAATAGATTCTTTGAAGTTAATGGTTTGAAAGCATATATGGTTATTGATGGAAAACCTGTTGAAAATTATACTAGATAATTTAAACATCGAAAAATTTCTATTTTTGAGCCATAAAAATCTTAAGATTTTTAGACATCAAGAACTAATTGTGCAATCCACTTCTTCTTTGAGTCATTCTTTACAATCATTTCTGCGTAGGTGGGGGATTTAATGTGTTTAAGAGTGTATTTCTTTGTGTCGTCTCCGTAGAGTTCGGCGTGGAGGTTGTTGCCTCGCATGGTGATTGATGCTTTTGCTGGGATGAATCCTTCGGCATCTACTAGATAGAGAATGTCTTCTATGAAATTGTATAATAGAGAGTTTACGTCGTCGCCTTTTACGTCTATAATTTTTACTTTATTTGGAGAAATCTTTTTGCCTTCGGACATGTAGTCTGCTACTGCAAGAACAGAGTTTTCAAAGATTTCCTGAAGAGTTATGCCATAGAGTTTTATTTTTATGTCTGCTGTGTGTTCAAGAAATTCGTATTTTGGAGTTGGTTTTTCCATGATTTATTTAGGAGGGAGAGGGTTATAAGGATTTGGTTTACCACTTTTTTTAGATGAAAATTAGGAGAAAGGTTTTTAAGAAAGAGTATGCCCTTAGTTCTATGAGCATTAATGATAGAGACAGAGCAGAAATATTGAAATTGATTAGGCAAGCAAAACCTGACTCGGATATTCATGGTGTTTTGGAAAGAGTTGCCTATGGTTTTCATATTACAAATAAAGAAAATAGTGCAGATGCAAATTGGTTTGATGCTCAAGAAAAACTTGCCAGATATGAAGTTCCTTATAATTTTGATTGCCGAAATGTATTTCCTCAACGTGTACTATTAACTGAAGGCACATTAAGAGGATATCTTCAGAAGTTAGCTTATTATGATAAAAATTATCCTGGAAGGCAAGAAAGCAAAAATAATTCCGCTTTTGATTTTTGGATGCGTGCATTGGATGTTGTTGCCTCACAGGTTTTGTCAAAGGCAAGATAGATAAATTATTATTTGAGGTTATAAGGTTTTTGAGGAAGATACTTAAACTCAAGATAAGCAGAATTTTTATGATAATCAGAAAAATGCAACCGGGAGACGTTAATGAGGTATATTTACTTGGAAGTCAAGAGAACAGATTTGATGTTAGTTCTAGAACTTGCGGATTTTGGAGTATTGAGCAATTAACTGCGTGGGTTGAAAATGATAATGATGTTTTGTTAGTTGCAGAAGAGGAAGGTAGAGTTGCAGGATATGCTTTATCGCAATATCATGCTCCAACTAAGAAAGCAGTTTTTGAAAATCTTCAAGTTACGAAAGAATTTAGCAATAGGGGAATAGGAAGAGATTTGACTTTAGAATTAATTAGAGGATTGAGCAAAAAAGGAGCAAAGTATATTTGTGGAGTATTTAAAGAAGATAATAAAGCTATACAAAGCGTACTGGAAAAAAATGGATTTGAAGTTGGAAAAAGGATGAGATGGATAGATTACTCTATATAACCTTCTAAAATACCAACTTGATTTTTTAGATTGAGTTTCTTTCCAATTTCTGGAAAAAGATTGCCTGTATGTAAACCATGTTCAAGCTCATCAATTAATCCTCGGCCTGGGTAAATTGTGCAAGTATAATATTTATTTAAGTAACATCCGTTTAAATAAATTGGAAGCTCCAATATAATATATTGGGCTAATGAGTCTATTTCTACATCTGATAGTTTATGAGTGGAGGCCTTAGGGTTATTTTTTACTATATTGGTAATATATTCTTTAAATTGAGAATTAGTTTTGTATGCTTCTTCAAGAATTTCTTTTATAAATTCATAATATTTCGTGTTTGTAACATCCTTGAATTTGACAATTTTGATAAGTTTTTTCTTTTCTTCAGGCAATTTTTCTACAATTTCTTTTATTTCTTTTTCTTTTTCGTCTCCTTTTCTTAGAGCGACTTTCCATGCTCTTGTTTTGTTATATTTATCTAGAACCTCTAAATTTATGGCTTGAAGTCTGTCTCCAATCACTACAATAATATCTTCTTTTGTATTTTCTAATGCCCAAAGAATATATTTTTCTATATTTTCTTTTGTAAAATATTTATTTCCTAAGCTAATTCCTATCCAGATATTGAATTTTTTGGATTCGACTTCTTCCTTTGTGCAACCCAAGTAGTTTATGATTTTCATAGAGATATTATAAATTAAGAGGTTATAATATTTGCGGAGGATAAGTTTATTAGTTAATTAAAACTCTTGGAATTATGGAATTTAGTAAATGGGCAGTTGTGGCTGAACTATTTTCGGGAATATGCTTTATGGTTTCGGCATTGTTTTTAAGTGGAATGACTGGGGCAGTCATTGGAACGGATTTTCAACAGAATAGAACATATGGATTAGCGTTTTTAGTTTTGGCAGTGTCCGCGGCTTCTTTATTTATTCTCTTTAAAAGAAAGACAAGCAAAGATATTAAAACGTGGAATTAATCTGTTATAAATGACTATTGGTGATTGGATATTAATATTTTTAGTTGTTGTTTGCTTGGCAGTTTCTGGATTTTTATTTTATTCTCAGATTAGTGCTAAAACTATAGAGTATAAGCAATTTGTTTCTAATGTTACTGTTAACATGACAAATAGTAGTATTCAATTTTATCCTAATATGAGATTCTCGTCTAGTGATTTAACGTATAGTCTTGATTCTGGATGTAATGAAAATAGAAAAAAGTCTGCGATTGATGCTATGAAATTATTGGAAAGTGAAATTCCAGTGACGTTTACTCTTGGGACTGAAAATCCAGAGATTATTATTGAATGTAGTTCAGAAGAACCTGAAATTGCTGAAAAGAATCATGTAATTGCAGGAGCGGCTAAACCTAATAATATAATAAATGCAACTAAGTTTTTTGTTATAGAAAATTCTAATATTTCTTTGTATAAGGATGAAAGTTGTGATAGGCCATTGGTGGCATTGCATGAAATGTTACATGCATTTGGTTTTGACCACAATAGTAATGAAAATAGTATAATGTATCCTATAACTAGTTGTGAAGAGGAAATTGATTTGGATATTATTAATGAGTTGAAAAGATTGTATTCGTATGCGAGTTTGCCTGATGTTGTTATTGAAAAAGTTGTTGCTAATAGTTCTGGAAGATATATTAATTTTGAGATAGAAATAGGAAATCAGGGATTGATTGATGCGAAAAATGTTCAGTTGGACATTGTGTCTTCTGGAGAGAGCGCGAAAGTTTATGAGTTAGAAGATATTGAAGTTGGAAGGAAAAAAATACTTTCTGTTCAGAATATTAAAGTTAAAGATGCTGAAAATGTTGAATTTAGAATAATTATGAACGAAGGGGATTTGAATATGGCAGATAATACTGCTAAATTATATTCATAAGTTTATCAAAAGCACGATGTGCTACCTCGACTTTTAAGTCATGGTTTGTAACAAGCACTCGTGCCATCAAGGACTTCATGTCCTTGACTGCCATCGAGAATTTCAATTCTCGAGGTTTGGATGCCAAGAAAACCTTTGGTTTTCTGGCATAGAGAAATCTAAGAAGATTTTCTATGCTCGCGAACGTTATAACGTTCGTGACATATAAAAGTTTAAAAAGTGGTTTTATTTTGGAGGTGTGTGGCAAGGGCAGATACACGATTAGCATATTATCATTCTTTAGCAGCAATTCAAAGAGGATTTAAGTCGGATGAGGACAGAAGAGAATTTGTTGCTGAATATCCGGTTATTGCAGGAGAGATATTTTATTATTTAAATGATAGAACCTTAGGTAAAATGGTTGCTAGAACTTATGCTACGCATCCACGGGCTGAAATGCGGGAGCTTGCAAAGGTTACGAAATTGGTTTTTATGGAAAGAGATAGAATTAAGGCTATGAAAGAATCTAGCTTGAGTGTTAGTTTAAATATGAATAGTGTTCCATTGCTTTCTCTTCAAGAAGAGGGAATTGAATTGAGTGAGGAAGAGAAATTGGATCGAAGAGTTAAGTATTAAATTATATTTTTTTAATGTGAATTATAACTTGGAAATTATTATTAAATAAAATAGGGATTATTATCTAAGAAGAGACATTTGTTTAATTGCAAAAGTTTTGAGAGAGCAAGCTTTAAACATCAAGAACAAAGTTCTTGAGTGCCTCAAGAAGTTTAATAAACTTCTTTCAGCATCGAGGATTTTTGATCCTCGTGGCTTAAAACTTCTACAGGAAGTTTTAAACTTCAAAATCTTTTAGATTTTGAGGTCTAAAGCTTGCAGGGAGCAAGCTTTAAATATCTCTTTAATCTTGATGATTTGAAAGAAGATGCCAGAAAAAGATGTATTAATAAAAGAGAAGCTTGAGCATGTCGGTTTGTTCGACTATGGAGAGTTTTATGCTTATGCGTATAATTGGTTTAAGAATGAAAACTATAGTATAGTTGAAAATAAATATACTGAAAAAGCAGGAGGAAGTTCGAGAGATATAGAGTTTGAATGGACTGCTGGAAGTAAATTAAGTGATTACTTCAAATCTGAAATAAATTTCAAGATTGTAGTTGATGGAATGAGCGATGTAGAAGTCGAGATTGATGGAAAGAAGAAGAAGATGAACAAGGGAAGAGTTAGAATGGAGTTCAAGGGAGTTTTGCATAGAGATATTGCTGGAAAGTATGAAAGTACTGGATTTTACATGTTTTTAAGAGGAATTTATAATAAATATGTTATTCCTAATAGAGTTGACGTAATGGAAGACAAAGTTAAGGATGATACTCGTGACTTTAAAGAGAAATTGAAGGCATTTCTCGAAATGAGTGGAAAGAGAAGTTAATTTTTTACATAATATCTATCGTCGACAAATATCTAACCATACAAATATTTATAAAATAAAACTATATGTGAATTGTATGAAAAAGATTTTAATTTTAAGTTTAGTGTTATTACTTCTTATAAGTGGAGTTAGCGGATATACTATTTCCAAAGAAATGAAGTCGGAGGTTATTTTGGCAGAGGTTGGAAATCCAGTTGTTTTTGATTTGACTATTAATGGAGGTGCAGGAGATGATTTTGCAGAGGTTTATTCGTTATTAGGATTAAGATTTGATCCTCAGGCAACATTTAATCTTCCTGGAAGTATTACTAAAGAAGTTAAGGCATATGCTGGAAAGGATTATTTGAATCATCCTGGAAATTATATTGTAGATTACTATGTTAGAGGTTCTTTGGGGCAGGTAATGGATAGTTTGTCATTTAGAGTTGTTTCTTTGAAGGATGCAATTGCAATAATTCCTAGCAATTTAGGATATGATGATACTATTATAGAATTAAGCGTACAAAATACTCAAAATGCTTATATGAATGACGTAGTGTTGACTTTTGATTCTGAATTTGGTGTTTCTCAACAGAAGCTTAGTTTGGAACCATTCGGGAAAGCTAATGTAAGTATCCCTGTGGATGCAAGTAAATCTAAGAAATTATCTGCTGGAAGATATATTATTACTGCTTCTATTGCAATGGAAGATGCAAAAGTTAAGGTTGAAGGTGTTGTTAATTATCTTGAGAAAGAAGGAACTTCTATAGTTACTGAAAAAGATGGATTTATCATTAGAACAACTAAGATAACTAAGAAAAATGAGGGAAATGTTCCTGTGCAAGATAAAATTGAAATAAGTAAAGACGTATTGTCTAGATTGTTTACTACTTTTTCCGATTCTTCCGATAAATCTGAAAGAAGCGGATTAGGAGTTAATTATATTTGGACTAAGCCATTGCAACCAGGAGAGTCTTGGGTTGTTTCTAGCACAACTAATTATACCTTGCCATTCTTCCTATTGCTTTTGATAGTTGTTGTAGCAGTATTGGTAAATCTCTATTCTAAGACTAATGTTGTTGTAAGTAAGCAAGTTTCATATGTTAAAACTAGAGGAGGAGAATTTGCTTTGAAAGTTAGAATTGGAGTTAAAGCAAGAAGTCATGTTGATAGAATACAGGTTATTGATAGATTGCCTGGAATGACTAAATTGTATGAGAAGTTTGGAATAAAGCCAGACAAGATTGATCCTATGACTAGAAGAATATTCTGGAATGTGTCTAGATTGCAAGCGGGAGAAGAAAGAGTGTTCTCTTATATTATTTATTCAACTGTTAATGTAGTTGGAAGATTTGAATTGCCTGCTACAACTGCAATATATGAAAAGGATGGAAAGACACATGAAGTTTTATCCAATAGAGCATTCTTTATGAGTGAGATGAGTTCGCAGGAAGAATAAGATTTTTATTTCGGAATGTTTATAAATAATATTAGTCTTTAGATTATATGCAAAATGCTGAGTCTAATTATGATTTCTATATGAGCGAGGATCTTAGTTCTTATAGTGGGGAATGGGTGGCGATATCAAATAATAAGATAATCTCTCATGGGAAAGATGTGAGAATGGTTGCAAAAGAGGCAATGATTGTTTGCGGGAATAAGAAGTTTTTACTCTCGAAGATTCCTTCAAATGAGACATTGATATTTTAAAAATGACTTTAACTTATAGGTATAAGGAAGTGTATAGAACTAATAATATTCAAACTAGGACTCCTTCCATCCCTATGACTTTGTCTGGAAAGGGGATTAAATTTGAATTTACAGTCCTTATTGATTCTGGAGCAGATATTTCGGCAATTCCAAAACAGGTGGCTGAATTATTAGGATTGGATTTATCTGGGAAAAAAGAAGAAACATTCGGAATTGGAGGTTCTGCTTCTGCAGTTTCATCTAATATTCGTATAGATTTTGGAAAAGTTCATGAAAAATATTCTGTGGATTTACCAGTTAAAGTAATTTTATCAGATTATGATTTTCCACCATTAATTGGAAGATCTGTATTTTTTGATAAGTTTAGAATAACTTTTGATCAAGCTAAGTTTAATATTCATTTGAAAGCTAATACTAACAATAATCTTCTTGGCTAGAATAGTTAATTATATTCGGTAAATCTATTATTTCAAACAATAACCTTTATATATATATTCCAAAATTGTGAGTTTAAACCCCGCATAGGAAAATATAAATATAGATTATTACTTGTTAATTAATGCATAAAAAGAGTGAAATAATATTTAGATTAAAAGAGTTAGAAAAGGAATTAGGAAGAAGACCTGTAAAAACAGATAGTCCTTCGCTTTATACCTTGTCAAGAAAATATTTTGGTACTTGGAATAATATGATGACTGAAGCAGGATATCAATGTAAATTATTTCAAATTCCTGTAACTCCTAAAGAGATTACTTCAGATTTAAGTTATTTTTTAGGATTAATGTCTACTGATGGGCACATACAAGTAATAAAACAAAGATGGCTGTACCGTGTTATGATGTATACTAGCGAAAAAGAAGAAGTAGAAATGATATTAAATATTATTAAAAAGTTGTTTAGTTATACTGCTTCAGTTAGAGCAAGAAAAACAGGATTTTCTAAAAGACCAAATTATGAAATATACATATCTTCTAAAAAGATTGCATTATTTTTAAATTCGTTAGGAATTCCGATAGGAGCTAAATCCTATAATCTTTTAGTTCCTAAGATGTTCTTTGAGAATAAGCAAGAATATTTTTGGGATTATTTAAGGGGAGTCTTTGATGGAGATGGTTCAATTGTTTTTAGTAATAATAATTTTAGCTTTAAAATCTCATCTGGTTCAGTTAGATTTCTTGAGGGAATAAATAAGATTCTTATAGAGAAAGGATTTAAGAATTTTAAGATTTCTAAACAAGATGAGTATGTTTGGATTCTAAGAACAAATATAAAGGAAAATATTAAACAACTATATTCTTGTATTTATAATAATTCTTCGTTTTTTTATCCTCGAAAACAGTTAAAATGGTCTAAGCAGTATATTTAAAAATGTAAGTTTTTACATAATTACATACCCTCCGTAGCTCAATGGCAGAGCGCCCGGCTGTAGTTAATATAACTAGCACAGACTTTCCATATGGAAACAGGATGAAGTGCGAACAGAGCATTTTCGTTAGAAAATAGCAGAACCCGGGCTACCCAAGTTCGATTCTCGGCGGGGGGATTTTTTACGATGGTTGAAAAAATACTTACAACTGAAAAGGAATTGGAACTTGCAGAGTATTATGCACTTAATGGAGGGTTTTCGGAAGAGTATATGAATAGATGCTTGAATAATGCTGAAGATTTGGCAAAAAAACAGGGGAAAAATATATCTCTGGAATTAAGAAGAATAAGATCTATTTGGGATGAAACTTGTCAAATTCCACAAACTCTAGATATACTGAAAAAAATTGCAACACATAGAAAAATTGATATAAATGAAGAAATTAAAAAAGTTGAAGAAAAATTCTGGGGATATTCTTTTAATGATTTACCTGTAATTAAAATTAATAAAAAAGAATTTCAAGTTCTTTATGCAATTGCAAGAGATGGAAGAGATAATTTAGAAAGATTAAAAGATTTGTTTGAAGGACAAGTTATTATGAAAATTCTTGATAAGTTAGAAATGTCGGGATTGATAAAAATAGAATATCGAGACAAAAAGATTTATGGGTTTATGGAAACTACAAAAGGAAATGAATTGTTAGAAAGTGAAGAATATTCTAAATGGTTTAAGGAATGTGGGGATTAAATGAAGCTTAAAGTAATGCAGTATAATATTTTGCATGGTTTTTATAATCCTCTTCACAATAAGGACATGTCTTTTGATTTTGAAGGTGATCGATTAATGGCTGCACAGAAAGCAGTTAAAAAAGAGAATCCTGATGTATTGGTTCTAAATGAGGCATGTTTTGCTGAAAAAAGTAGATGGAGTATTTTAATGGATTATCCGAAATTGTTTAATTATCCTCATCATTATCATGCTCCTAGCGGTTATGAATGGGGAATTTCAGTATTATCTCGTTTTCCAATAGTTGAAAGAGAGAACTATAGTCTTCCCAATTGTCCATTTGCTAGAATAACTCTTGACTTGAAAGGCTACAAGTTGGGACTAAATGTTTTGCATCCACATCCTACTTTAACTGAAGAGGAAAAAATGAGATTTGTTCAGTCTTCATTAAGAGATATAAAACATCCTTGTTTAGTGGTTGGAGATTTTAATGCTCTATCAGATGAGGACGACTATAATTTTGATAAACTTTATAGAGGATTTTCTAACTTTGATAAGCATGCTTCAAATACTGTGAAGGAATTTAAGAAACGATTGCCTATTAGGGCTATACTTGATAAAAGACTAAGAGATACTTTTATTGTTGCTCGTAATCCATGGAATTATACAATTCCGACAGACCATTGCTCTAAGAATAAAGATTCTGCTATGAGAATAGATTATATATTTTGTTCAAATGATATTGGAGTGAAAGATGCTTATGTAGTAAAGAATAATTTTACTGAAAAAGCTTCGGATCATTATCCTATTGTTGCAGTATTAGATATTAAGAAGAAATAAAATATTCGATTTATAGATAGGGGGATTTTTTATATAAATAATCCCTTGTTTTTTTGGCAATGTTTATTAAGTGAATTAAAGTAAATGCAATATGAAAAACGATGAATGTATAATATACCTGACAACTAAACGTGGCTCTACTCAGATTTACCGCAGAGATAAAAAAGGTTGGACACAAAAAAGTTCAAAAGGCATAGTTCGCAGAATGACTGCAGAACAACTTTTATCTCATTTATTGCCTCCACTTGCAACTAAGAAAAAAAGTAAAGTAACTATTAAAGTAGAGAGAAAAAAGTAAACAATCGTTAATTAATTAAAATACAGATTTTAGCAAAATTAATCTCCTCTTGGCAAAAGTATTTTTTAGGGTAGTTTTAAATATCCGAGTGTGTTTGAAATAGTATGAAGGACATACCTGGATTGAGTGAAGATGAGCTTTTGGGAAGAGGAATTAAAGGTAAACCCAAGAAGAAAAGGATTAAGATTATAAAAGACGATGAAGAAATTGTTGTGAGGAAATAATATTTCTAGGAGGGGAATTTTAGAAGTAGCGAGTAATACAGCTCTGCTATATATAGCATAATTGCTTGGAAATTATGGACTTAAAATGAACAAATCTAAACTTAATGTTTTTATATTTTTATTTGCACTAATGGGTATTGCAATTGTGTTATCTATGCAATTTGCTGTTGCGTATAATTCGCCTGCAACTGTAAATCTTGGAACTGCAGGTAATTTTGTTATATTATCAAAGGCAGGAATAACAACTACTGGAACTACGGCTATTGTTGGAAATTTGGGAGTGAGCCCAATTGATAGTACTGCAATGACTGGATTTGGTTTGATAGCAGATTCTTCTAATAAATTTTCTACCTCTTCTTTGGTAACTGGAAAGATATATGCATCAGATTATACTTCTCCAACTCCATCTGTTATGACTAGTGCTGTGAGTGATATGGAAACTGCATACACTAATTCTGCTGGAAGAACTTTACCAGATGCTACTGAATTGGGTGCTGGAGATATTAGTGGAATGACTATTGCTCCTGGATTGTATAAGTGGGGAACTGGAGTTCATATTGATAATAGAGGCGTTACTCTTTCTGGAAACTCGAATGATGTTTGGATATTCCAAATATCCCAGGATTTAACGGTGGATAGTGCTGCAATTATAACTCTAACTGGCGGGGCACAGGCAAGGAATGTATTCTGGCAAGTCGGTGGAGGCACAGGAGTTATTCTTGGAACAACGTCTGTATTTAATGGTAATATCTTAGCAATAGCTGGAATAGTAATGAATACTGGAGCAACATTAAATGGGAGAGCATTGGCACAAACGGCAGTCACATTGGATGCCAATATGGTTAGAGTACCTTCAAATTTAGTAGAGGTAATAGTTTCTGATGAGAGAAATAACTCTGAAATAAATAATTCTTCAAATTCTACTTCTCGTGAAAATTCGAGTTTAGTTAATGATTCTGTAGTTGTAAATAATCAGGAAAGTAATGGTGGTTCATCTTTAAATGATAATGGAATAGGACAAGAATTAAGTCAAAGAATAGAAGAGCTAAGAACTGAATTTAGATATGGAAACTTTACAACTTCTCTGGGAGAGTATTTGAATGTTAGAGAAATTGGCGCGGGGATAAGAGAGTTAAGGGAAAATAATATTTCTGTTAGGACTAGATTAAATTTAACTAAAGTTGGGAATAATGACTCTAAACTAGAAGTTGAATTAAGCAATGGAAGAAATGCTGAGATAAAAGTAATGCCTTCTGCTGCATCGGAAATTGCGTTAGCAAGACTTAAATTGAAGGTATGTAATGAAACAAATAATTGTACAATTGAATTGAAGGAAGTTGGCAAGGGAAATGATACTAGAGTTGCCTATGAAACTCAGGTTGAAAGACATTATAGGATTTTAGGAATATTTTCAGCAAAAGCGCAGAACAAGATTCAGATTGATGCAGAAACAGGAGATGTTATTAGCGAGAATAAGCCTTGGTGGGCATTTATAAGTTCAAAGCAAGATTAAAATCTTAAACCACATTCTAATTCCAACTTTTCCATTTGTTCTGAGGAATTTGCAAATAGGCGAATCATGGGAAATCCTTCTTGATTATCTGAAGTTACGGCTGTGCCAGCTTGAGCAAGACCATTATCTAAGAAAACGTTGCTTCCAGAAAAAGTATAGTATTTTGTTTCGTCGATTACAGAACCTAAACCTCTTGAAATCGTAGGAGTTGCAAATAAGTTAATTCTTTGAACCATTGTCTGATATCTTTCAGCAGGTAATTCTTTCAGAACGCCTGAAAGATTTCTAGTATTCGTGATTCCTGTTGGAGTATAATGCCTTTCTACTAATCCAAGAGCCATGCTCTTTTATCTTTATTTGAGGTTTTTAAATAAATCGGTGAACTAGTTAAGTTTAAGAGAGATGTGCTTGAATAATATCATGGTAGTATTTGATAAGGGAAGGGCAGTGTTTAAGCATGGGCCTGAAGATTTTATCGTTGAAGAAGTACAATTGGATGGAAAAATATCTGAGATTTCTAGTTTGATGTCTGCGTTCGAGAACGCAGTTGTTGATTTTGGTAATTTGAATGTTAATGATAGAAGAGATTTCATTATGTTTGATCTTGAGAAAATAAATATTGATCATCTTAGCGCGATGAGTGAATTGTCTGAGAAGATTAAAAAACATCCTCATGAGATAGGCTACGGAGGAAGTAAGGATAAGGTTGCATGGACGTGTCAGAGGATTTCTGTGTTTAATCCTGATATGGAAAAGATAAAAGTATTTTCTCATCCTGGAATAATTCTTAAGAATTTTAGATGGGGGAAACATAAAATAAAGATTGGAGACTTGAAAGGAAATAGGTTTAGAGTAACTTTAAGAAATTTAGATGGGGCTGCGCTTAAGGTGTTAAGTAGAATAAGAAATACAGAATATATTCCTAATTTATTTGGAATGCAGAGATTTGGTTCTGTTAGAAATAATAATTTTCAAATAGGAAAATTAATTTTAAAGGGCAAATATAAAGAAGCTATTTTTGCCTATCTAACTGGATATGGAGATAAAGAGGGCAAGGAAGTAAGAGATGCAAAGAGAAAATTAAAAGAAGAAAAGAATATTATTTCTGCAAAGGGTTATTTTCCAAAGGAACTTCATATGGAGCATAGGATAATAGAATATTTAGGTAATAATAAAAATTATTTTCTTGGGGCAATTGGAATGATCGGAGAAAAAGTTCTTCTGATTATGTGCCAATCCGTTCAGAGTAGAATATTTAATGAGATTATTGAGAGAGCAATGGAAAGGGGAGTTGCTTCCAATACTGACTCTCTGGTTATTCCAGGATATGACGTTGGTAATTCGAAGAATAAGTTTGCAGAGATTGAGGAGGAAATTTTGAAAGAAAATGATTTAACTTGGGAGGACTTTAGGAATTCGGACATACCTTTTCTAAGCCTAAAGGGGGCGGAGAGAAAAGCATTCCTTAGAGTTAGAGATTTGGAAATAGTTACTGAAGAAGATGAGATATTTGGGCCTGCAAAGAAAATAGTAATGTCCTTTGTTCTTGATTCTGGAAGCTATGCTACGACTTTCTTGGAATATTTTTTTGAATTGGAATAGGAAAAATCTTGATAGGTTACATCAAGTTCATTGATAGATAATCTTAACCTAATAACATATCTTCAACATCAAATCCTTATTCAAATCAAACATTAGATAATAATTTTCCAATTGTATTCAAACAGATTATAGAGGATTTGGAAAAACCCTCAAATCCTCTAAGAAGTCCTTTGAAAACCCCATAAAATGTTTTGAAATAGGGGGTTATTCAAAGTCCTCTATACTATGTATACTAAAATCTAGGTTATTTTTTCATCAAAACCCAAAAATAAGCAAAAGGTAAACACTTAAAAGTCATCTTTCCCTAGGGGCAAAATGGCGAAGAACGAAAAAAACCCTGTTTTAAAGGAAAATGAAGAAAATCGTCGTGAAAAAGTTTATTTTGATAAAATTCTTAAGATAGTTGAATCGATTTCGGAAGATGACTTAGCGATTATAAATAAAGTAAAAAATAAAGAATTTGAACCGATAATGGTGCTTAATCTTAAGTTAAAAGCTGAGGAAGCTGCAAAGCAATCAGAGATAAAAGAATTGATTTCATATCCTATGATTAAAAAGAATTTAGAGTATAACTTGCCGCATCAACAGGAAGGAGCACTTAAGATTTTAAGAGATTTGGATGGAAGAGCATTGTTAGCAGATGAAGTAGGTTTAGGAAAAACGATAACTGCGGGAATGGTGTTGAAAGAATGCATTGTTCGAGGATTTATAAGACGAGCATTGATCCTTACTCCTCCTTCTTTAGTTAATCAGTGGAAGGAAGAGTTGAGTACTAAATTTGAGCTAAATTTTAAAGAAGTAAATAATGAAAGGGAATGGGAAAATAGTGAACTCGCGATTGCGTCTATTGATAAAGTTAAAAATTTTAATAACCAAACAAACAAGTTCAAACATTCTGACGCCCATAATATCTATTGGGATATAATAATAATTGATGAAGCACATAAATTAAAAAATAAAAATACTTTTAGATGGAAATTTGTAGATAAACTTCAAAAGAAAAGATTACTACTACTTACAGCAACTCCGTTTCAAAATGACTTAATTGAATTGTATAATCTTTTATCTCTTTTAAGAAGAGGACATCTTGGGACTATCAGTGAGTTTAGAGGAAACTTTTTAGTGAATGGAAATGAAAGACAGCCATTAAATCCTGCGGAATTGAAAAGAAAGCTTTCAGAAGTTATGATAAGGAGAAGACGAGATGAAGCTAAAGGGATAAGATATATGAAAAGAATTCCAAAGATTCAATCTGTAGAGCTAAGTTGGGCTGAAAAAAGAGCATATGAGGAAGTTTCAGATATGTTACTAGTTCATTATCTAGATTTTAATGGAAATCCGATAAATACTTCTTTAGCTATGCATTCTATATTACCTAAGATAACGAGTTCATCTAAGTCTTCAATTGAATTCTTAGAAAATGTAGGAGCAAATCCAAAGTATCATGAGACTACTAGAAATATTGCTAAAAAAATTGTTGAGCAATTCAAAGGGATGGATAAAGATACCAAAATAGATAGATTGATAGAATTGGTTAATGAAATAAATAAAAATGAACCTGGGACTAAAATGCTTATCTATACTAAACATCCTATAACTTTGAAATATATCTCGGAAATATTGAGAAAACAGAAATTTATAATTACTGAATTTAAAGGAGGACTGACTAATAATGAAAAATCTAAGAAAGTTAAGGAATTTAAGGAGAAAAGTCAAATACTTGTGAGTACTGAAACTGGCGCAGAGGGATTAAACTTTCAATTTTGTCACAACTTGATTAATTACGATCTTCCTTGGAATCCTATGGCTGTTGAACAAAGAATAGGTAGACTTGATAGAATAGGACAAAAAAAAGATATCTTTGTGTACAATCTTGCTACCAAGGGAACAATGGAAGAACATGTTGTTGATTTAATAATAAATAAAATGTGTTGTATTGGGCTGGTTATGGGAGAATTGCCAATTATATTATTTAATATGGGATTAGATTCTAATGGAAAGTATGGTTCTAGTAAGTTTGAAGAAAAGATTATGAATGCTTTTCTGAATTCTAAGAATAACTTGGGTAAGTTTGCAGATGAAATTAGTAATGTTGGAAATGAAATAAACAAGGGAATAAAAGATTATGAAAAAACTAAGAAATATACTTCGGAGTTGTTGGACTAAAATGAAAGAGTATAATTCTAAAGAGTTTATATTGGAGTTCTTTAAAGATTGTAAAATTAGTGATAGAAATGGAGTTTTAACTATTGAGGAAGCGCCGAAGGAATTTGAAGAATTTATTGGAAAGAAAGCACCTTATAGGTTAGTGTTTGATTTTAAGTTACATTCCAAATTTAAAAACTCAGAACTTGTTACTCAAGGAAGTTACTTTTTGATTTCAATAAAAGATTATCTTAGAAATAGAGGGCAAACTAGTTTATTAAAGATAAATATTGAACCAGATTTAGAAGAAATTAAATTGAAAGACTTTAAAATTATTGAGATTAATCCTGAAGGATATGGATTTTTGTCTGAATTTTCATTTTTGTCTGTTTATCAGTATCTTAATGAGAAGAAACAAGTTATGCATAAATTATTAATTACTGATAATGAATTTTCAGAATTAGATATGACGAAGTTTAAAATTAACAATGGAAATCCCGAAGAAATTCCTTCCATCGCTTTAGGAAAATCTTATTTTTCAGCTAAAAAAAGATTACATTTACAAACAAATAAAGAAATTAAAACAATTAAAAGAGCTTTGAAATTGAAGCTAGAGAAAGAAATTCATAGAGTTAAAGATCATTACTTTAAACAAATTAAAGAAAAAGATGACGAATTAGAAAGATGCCAGGAGAAAATAAAAATTCTTGAAAGTAAACTTAAGCACACATTTTATGATAGAGATATTCGTATTCTGAATAGACTAATTAGGGAATCTGAAGTTAGATTAGAAATGTTAAAGAAAAGAAGTTATAAAGAAAGACTACGTAGTGAGGAGGCGTTTCATATTAATGATGAAATTGAAAAACATGTTTTGTCTATTAAAAATGTTCTAATTAATACTACCTTGTATTACTATCCTATTTATAGAATATTTGGTGCTAGTAAGGGTAAAAATATTTCGAAAAGATATGATCCTGTGTTTAAGAAATTTATTATCTGATAATTATATTGTTATTAATTGCATTTTGAAAATATTATATCTTATTTCTGCTGAAGATTTCACCCTATAGCAAGACCGCAGGGTATAATGATTAATTACATATTTCTTCTGCGTTCCACTTCTCGCATACAAGCTTGCTTTTTGCTATTGAACATATCATCTATTTTTCCTATTGGATAATTTCCAATGTCCATTCCAAATGAAAGGATTGTATCTGCGATTGCATGTAATTCTTTTTCAAATTCTTCTATTTCTTCTAGACAAAACATATAATCTGTTGAAACTCCTAATTTTAGATAATGAAAACTTGTTTTATTAGGAAGAATATTTTTCTTTTTATGAAGAAGAAAGTTGTAGAAAAGGGCTTGACGTTCAAAGCTTTTGTCTTTACTCACACTATTACTTGTTTTGTAATCTAGAATAACGTGGTGTTTGTGAATTTTATCCGTTGCCTGAAGGTCTATTATTCCTTTTATTCCTATCTTTATATTTTCATTTTCCTTAAGAGGAAAAGTTATTGTTTCTTCAGTTATATGATTTTCGTGTTGGTCAATTATGTCTATTCCTTTAATCATAGCATGAATATATTCCATAGGATTTAGGAGATTGCCGTAAATGTCTCCGTGAATATGCAGATTTTGTTTTTCCCATTTTTTTAGTAAGTGAGAGTATGCTTCGTCTCTATCTAATTCTTTTTTTGCATATTTTTCTAGACATTCGTGAACTATTCCTCCTGAAAGCCCATAGCAAACTGGAACTGGAGTGTCATCTGGAACTTTGGCAATATATTTTAGATAGAATAACAGAGGACTTTGATAATAGATGTTTAGACTGGAGGGAGATAAATTTAAGGAAATTTTACTTTCTCTCTTGGAGGCACCCTCTTTTTCTAATTCCATAGGATTTTGAATAAAATGGGGGTTAAATAGATTTAGATTTATGTCTAGAGGTTAAAATAATTTTTGTTGCTTGGTGTTTTTATTTATTTCTTCTTGAGTTTTATTTTCAAGGTCATTTGTTTTTCTTTTAGCTTCAGTGTTTATCTTCTTTAAATGTTGTGCACTGTCTCTCATGGAATATTTGAGAATAACTAGATTATAAATATGTGTCTTAATATTTCGTGACATGAAAATTATGCTTTGAAATAGATATGTTTTTATACAGTAAAATGGGCGGTTTTAGTATGAATAACCGAATAAATTACCTGTCTTCGCTATTACTTGTAGGAGTGAGTAGCTTGATGTTAAGTGGATGTGTTATCTATAAAATGAGTCCTAAGGAGCAACAGGCAGAATACCAAAGAAAATTAGATGAAACTGATAGTCGTGCAGCTCATAGAAGGGCACAAGATGAACAGATGCGAAAACTAGGTATTGTTCCGTATCCAATGAACCCTAATTTTTTGAAAGACATGGAAAGACGAATAAACTTACCTCCTGTTGAGGGAAGTAGATAAAACTCTCTTCTTGAAAAGAATATTTAAATAATATAAATGAGTTATAATTATATGAAAAAGAACGAGGGAATTTGGTTTAAAGCGAAGAATTATGGTTGGGGATGGTATCCGTGTACTTGGGAAGGATGGTTCGTTATATTGATTTGGGCTATGTTCTTTATTCCAGCAGTTAAAATGATGGATCATGAATGGTTGAAGAATTTGATTTTTATATTTATTGCGACAGGAATTCTAATTTTAGTTTGTTGGAAGAAAGGCGAAAAGCCAAGATGGCGTTGGGGAAAATATAGTTAGATTTAAAAATTAAAGTTTTCCTGATTTTTCATGGCAAGTACTGGAATAAGGAAAAATGCAAAGCAAAATCCTAATTGGATGCTCAAGGGGGCAAGAGAGTCTTTAGGTTTATCTAGGAGCCAAGTTCAGAGAGCAACTGGAGTTAAAATAAAGAATTTACATAATTATGAGTCTCGAGGAGTTGTTCCTTCTCTTGAAACTCAAAGGAAATTGTGTGCTTTTTATACTGAGCGAGGACAGGTATTATTGCAAGAAGAAGTTTTTCCAGATAGAAATATTTTAGAGGACAGAATTCCTGAAGAAAGTTTAGTTCCTTTGGAAAAAGTAAATGAAGCTCATCCTGCATTTCAGGTTGAAACTGATCATGTATATGAACATGCAATGTGGGTAGTTGACAGTTTATTGCCTATGCTAGATGAAAGAAGAAGAAAAGTTATAAGACTAGCATATGGTTTGGAAGATGGAAATGATTATGGTACTGAAGAGATAGCGAGAACTTATTTTGGTGGAGAAATTACTAGAAGTAGGGTTGGTCAAATTAGAGATAGAGCAATAAAAATTCTGAGTATAAGTGTTACTCCCGATATGCGTTACTAATTCATCCAAGGCGATTTTTCTTTTATAGTTTCTAGATAAATTGGATTTGGGTTTATGTTTATTGCAAAGAGTGATGAATTCTTTTGGGCGTGTGCTGGAAAAAGGGATAAAAACCTGAGTGGAGATGGGGAAAGAAATAAAATTAAGTGGATTATATTCATTTATTTATACAAATGCTTAAAAGTAGAGAATCTGATTAAAGGTTATGAGTGGAAGAAAATTTCTGGACAAGGAAGCATTTCAAAGATTAGAAACTCAGATTGGTGAGATTCATGATGATATTCTTTTGGGAAGTGGAATGAGTTCTCCTGCAAGAAAAGAAGTATTGACTGAAGAATTGAGAGGAATTTTTAATAGATATATGTTTATTTCTGGCGAGCATAGCTCTGAAATTTCTCGAGATCAGGTGGAAGCAGTTAGAGCTAAGTTTTATGAAGCGACTGGTGAAGAGAGACTTCCTTTGTATTCTGGAAATTAGGGTAGCAACCTAGTGCAGTAACCACTATGCCTCTAGAGTTTAGAATACAGTCTGAAACTCTGGGGTTTTAAAAATCTAATTTTCTGCCTTTTCCCATAAATTTTCAAAAATTTCCTTGAAAGTAATTGCAAAGATTTTATCATTTATAATAAATCCTCTTGGAATGCCAGTAGTTTTAGATGTATGCTGCAAAATTACAAAATTCTTACTAACTGCAAATTCACCCTCACTCTCCTTGTTATAATATTTTATTTCAACTCTCCCTGTTTTTTTACGAAGTTTCCCTTCATTCATTGCTCCCTTTGGGAGAATTATTCTTGTATTCACTTTTTTTGCTACTCTTCTTTTATGTATCTCAGTTATATAAAAATCAGTTAACTGTTCAAAGCTATTTTTAGTTCCGGTTAAAACATCTATACAGTCATTCTTATCAATCATAGCCATAGCTTCAAACCAAAGAGATTTTATTCCGTTAATTCCTTCAAAATATTTGTAATTTGTTAAAGCAATATTTTGTTTAGGTAATTTTTCTAGAGTTTTAATGCTATTATTTATTTTTGATTCTACTAACTCTAGTTCCTCTTTCTTCTTTAAAAACAAAGTACGAACAGTTGAAGGATTATTTGCAAAATAAACTCGCGACCCTTTAAAATCTTTGAAACCTATTAAACCCTTAATAAAAAGACTGTTTAAAATATAATAAATCTTGGAGCTAGGAATTTTTAAATTATCACATAAGAAACCTGTTTTTGCTTCACCTAATTCAATAAGTTTGACATAAGCTCTAGCTTCATTTTTAGTAAATCCTACTGTTTGCAAGTCGATTAATATATCATTCATACTACTTCTAAGGAGGAGTAGTTAATATTTAAATTTATGTTTTATGGCAGAAAATAATGGAGAACACAAATAAACCGAGTAAGATTGTAGATATAATCTGGAATATGAGTCTTGTGTGCCCATGGGATTGCAGTAACTGTTGCGTTGATGCGGTAAATGTAGTTTTTAATCAAAATAGAATAGTTTTAAGATCGAATAATCTACAAGAAACTGAACATATATCTCAAAAAAAAAGGACAATCTCCCTTTGATCAGGTAACGAACCTCAGACAGTCGCGTGGAGAAGAACTCTCTTTTGAAGATAAATTACGAATATTGGAAAATTTAGAGGGTTTTGATGTTCGAATAAATTTTTCAGGAGGAGACCCCCTGGTAGTAAAAGAGAATATGAGGATAATCCGAAGGGCAACACAATATTTTGGAAAGGATAATCTTTCAATAAGCACAACTGGATATGGGCTATCATTTTATGATCCTAGTTCTATTATTCCTTTTGTTGGAAGAGTAAAAACTACTTTTGATGCTCCTTCAGATGTTGAAGTACCATATAGACCTAATGGATATAATAAATCTAATTTGGTACAGGGAAAAAGGTATGCACGAGCAGGAGCATATGTTGTTGTAGAAATTCCAATATCTAGATTTAATCATAATCCGAATTTGATTGAAAATATGTATTCTGAATTACATGAAGCCGGTATCAGTGAAGCATATATTATGAAATCATTTCCAGTAGGAAGATGGGTTAAAGGATCTAATCAAATACTGGCTGATAATGAGTATACCAAAGCAATTGAGATATATAGAAGGCTAGAAAAGAAGTTTGTGAGTCCTAAATTATCCATTCAATATGCGTTGCAAGACGAATTAGTAAGTACATCGTTAGAAAAATATATTTATAGAGGTTCTTTCGGAATAACCCCTAAAGGTCTTTTACTTACGAATGCTTGGGCCTTGAAAAATTGTGGTGATCCTTTAGGCGATGAGTTTGTCTTAGGAGATATGAGGTCAAATCGATTAGAAGAAATTCTCAAATCTCAAAGAGCAAGGGATAGTCTAACAGAACAACGAATTAGGCTAGGTCAAAATCAAGTAATAAAAAGAGAATTCTTAATAGTCTAATTTAGTGCATAAATCACAATTATTTTTCAAGTTTTAATTCTCTCTGCTTTTTTATTTATTCGCAATATTTTAATAGAAATTTATTAAATGCAATAGTTTTGTCACAGAGATTAATTTGCCCAGGGAGATTTTTCTTTTATAGTTTCTAGATAAATTGAATTTGGAGGATGTTGATTGCAAAGCTGAGTAAATTGTGATTTGATTTCTTGATTGGAATGAACTGAAGATTTTGCATTGGTAAATTGAATGAAACAATCAGGATTCTTTAGAGCTTGCCTGCCGAGCATTATTCCTTTTATGTTCTTTCTGTTTTCTGGAGAGATAAATTGGATTAGCTTATTTAGGTCTTGAGGTGAAGTTATGCCTCCGTTAAGGACTAGAGGGAGGTTGTATGAGGCAATTTCATTGAGAAGAGAATAATTGTATTCGCTTCTTGAGGATTCTTGGGCGTGTTTGAAATGAATTGTTATATTTGTTAGATTGGGATGAATTTGATGAAGATTTTCTAATTCGCTTAGAATCGTAAAGATTTTTCTCTGTTTTACTTCTAGAGCATTTAATCCTAATCTTAGTTTTATTCCTATTTTGAATTTGTTTTGTTTGAGAAGAGTTGTAAGCAAAGAGATTACTTTTGTTGAACGTTTGATTAGAGCTGGGCCTTGGCCTATGTTTATTAAATTATTTGATGGACAGGAACAATTTAATTGAATTCCGTAGATATTATCTTTTTCAGGATGCTCTTTTAATTCTTGTTCTAGTTTTTCTAGAAATTTTGAACACTCTGTCTCTTTGGAAGTGGCTATTTGAATCCATTGTCTTTGATTTGGAATAGGATAAGTATCAACTTCGTTCCAGGTATTTTTCCGTTTTATTAAATTTGTTAGACTTAACATTCCTGTGTATGAATCAGTGGCATTTTGACAGAGAGCACGAAATGCCCAGCAAGTTACATTTTCCATTGATGCGAGGTGGAGTTCCATAAGAATAGAAATTAATTAGTGTATATATCCCTTTCTAGATAAGTAATAAATTCAAAGGAAATGTTTAAATAGTATATTAATCAATAGTTAATATATGTTAACTAAATGGAAATATACCTATATAAGATGAAATCAGAATTAAGTGAAGCACAGAAAATTATCCTTAGACTATTCAGAGAACCGTTGATTAGATATAATAGTAGAAATATAAGTCAAGAAGTGGGAATAAGTCATGCTGGAGCATTTAAGATATTAAAGAAATTAGCAGATAAGGATATTGTTAATCCTGAAAGAATAGGAAGAGCTGTTGTTTATACATTGAATAAGGAAAATCCTCTTTCTTTTAGGGAAGTTGAGATGGCATTGACCATTGAAGCTCAAGAACATAGAATCTGGCTTGAAGAATTTAAAAGTCTTGAAAATAAATCAGAATTTATTATTTTATTTGGTTCTATATTAGTAAATGAAAAAAATGCAAGAGATATAGATTTGTTGGTTGTTGCAAATGAAGATAAGTTTAAGGAAATAAAGGATATTCTTAATGAGAGGAATAAAATACTTAACAAAAAAATACATCTTATTCTTCAAGAGCAGAAAGATTTTATGTTGGACTTAAACAATAAAAAAGGAGTTATTTGGGGTGCTATTAAGAAAGGCATTGTTTTATTTGGACAAGAGAAAATAAGTAAGATGGTGATAAAATGAGTCATTGCAAAAATTAAATCTGTCCAGTTTGAGCGAATTTTACCATTGCCTTTTCTAGGAGTAGTTATAGAGAATTTTGATAATCGTTTTATCCTTCCGCAAAATTACCTGCAAAAAGATTTAAATATTCTTGGGAAGCAAAGAATTATGGCAAAGTTATTTTTAACACATGTAGTTTTATCTGCTCCTGCTGGAACATACTGGACTGATGTTAAGTTTTTAACCCAAGAAGAAGGAAAACCAGGATATCATGTTGGAAGAGAATTAAATGAAACAATTCCTGAAGAGGAAGTTAGAAAGACTGAAGGAGGAAGAGTTTGGAGATTAGTGGCACCAGTAGAATTAGGTGATAATCAGAATGTATGGTTAGCTCCTAATGAAGATAGATATTATGTTTCTGAAAAGGCACCTACTCTTAGATTTGGAGATGAAAAACCTATTCTTGCATTAAGTTAATAACCTTCCAATCGTATTTAATTCATTTATATTTTAGAAACAAATAATTAAACTTGTCCAGTTTGAGCGAATTTTACCATTGCCTTTTCTAGGACAACTTGAGGGGCGTAGCCCATATTACTACATTTTTTCATGAAGTTATCAAATATTGCTCCATCGACATTGTAGTCAATTCTTTTTTTCTTTGCGCCAGGTGCTGTTGATGCCATAGATGATTGAGTTAAATTGGGTATTTAAATATGAGGTTATCTCCTTGAATTAAGTAATTTGAATATGATGCCCTTGAAAAGTTGTAGCTTAATTTTAAATATTTTAGGATATAATCTAATTAATGACATTAAATAAAAAAGATAGAAGGCATAGTGGACGAGTGACTCCATTATTAAATAAGGGAATTAAAAAGGAACTTTTGATTGAAGAAGGATTGGAACCGCAGGATTATTGGGATGACTGGAAAGATTATCGTGATGGTTTTAGAGGAGATAAAGACAGAAAGATGATTAGAAATGAAAATGCTCGTTGGACGAAATATTTTGACGTTAAAAGATGGAATAAAAAATTGAAAGGATTAATCTCTCGAAGAAGAGTAAGAAAGTTGAAAATAAAGTTTCAAAACCCTTAAAAACTAGGAGAATATAGTAAAAATATGAGTGAAGAGATAAATAAAATAAAGCAAAAGATAGTTCCAGTGCTTAGAGCACACAAAGTTAGCAAGGCAGGGATTTTTGGTAGCTATGCAAGAGGAGAACAAAAAAAGAAGAGTGATGTAGATATTTTAGTTGAGATACCTGATGATAGAAGTCTTTTTGGAGTGATTGAATTAAAAATCGCACTTGAAAAAGCGTTAAGAAGAAAAGTAGATTTAGTTGAATATGAATTAATAAGAAAAGAGCTCCGAAAAAATATACTCCATGATGAGATACCTGTGGAACTATGAAAAGAGATTATAGATTATATGTTGATGACATTAGGGCTTGCATTTTGACTATTGAAGATTATTTAAAAGATATTTCAGAAAATGATTTTAAAAACAATATTGAAAAGCAAGATGCTGTAATTAGAAGAATTGAAATAATTGGAGAAGCAAGTAGAAATATTCCTCGTGCATTAAAGGAAGTAAATCGAGATATTCCTTGGGAGATACTTGCTAATTTTAGAAATTATATTGCACATTCGTACTTTGAAACAAGTTTAGATAGGATATGGAAAATTGCAAAGTATGATATTCCTAAGTTAAAATTGCTATTTAGAAAAATAAGATTAGTCTAGTCTCCTAATAAATAGTTATTTATACTCTAAATAATATCTGTAATTATGAGTAAGCCAAAAAATAAGTGTATACAATGTGGAAAGACTATCGAAGGAGATATTAGGTGCAATTCTTGCAAGACAAGGAATAAGCATGCTTCGCCTAATCAGATGAGAAGGACTTTTAAAGGGAAGAAGATTTAGAGAATATTTCTTATTTCTTTCTTATATTTATATCTAAATGAGGATAGGGTATTTCTATCTTATTCTTATTGAGTGCATTGTAAATCTTAGTGTTTGCTTCGTCTATTGAGGGCCATCTGTCATCGTAATGACTTACAAAGAAATATAATTTAAAGTTGAGTGAAGATTCTGCCATTTCTATAAATCTAACAACTGGTTCTGGAGATTTACAGACTTTAGAAATTGAGGAAACTTCTCTAAGAATTAGTTTCTTTACTTTTTCTATATTTGAACCATAGGCTACTGAAAATGGAATTACTACTCTAGATTTTGGTTCTGGAAGAGAAACGTTTTGAATCTTACTTTCTGCAAGTTTAGTGTTTGGAATTATTATTAATTCGTTATCGAATGTTCTGATTTTAGTGCTACGAAAACCTACGGATTCTATGACTCCTTTTGTATCTGCATCTATGTATACTAGGTCTCCTACCCTGACTGTTTTATCTAGAATCATAGATACTCCTGAAAAGATATTACTGAGAATTGGTTGAAGAGCTAGTGCAATTGCTAAACCTGCGATGCCTAACCCGGCTAAGAACGGACCTACTTGAACTCCCCAGAAGTCTAAAATATATAGAATTGAGATAACAATTAAAGCTATTTTGAGAGTATTTTGGATTATGGAAACTAATCCGTCATCTATCTGAGTCTTTGTTTTAGTTATGAATTTTTTAGTTGCGTTGAATATAATTATGTCAAGTACTAAGAATAGTACATAAGCTAAGTTTAGTATTATTAATGTTGAAATAGATTTTGACAATATTAAAGATAAAGGGTCTGAGAGAACAAGTTGTTCTAGAGAGATTCTAAGACTTATGAAAAATAACCAAAAGGTAAGGGGCCAACGAGATTTATTTATTAATAAATCGTCAAGATTAGTTTTTGTTTTTGATGCTGCTTTTTGGGCTATTAAAAAGAAGATAAATAGGGCAAATCTGAATATTAATAATGTTCCAACTAAAACTGCTAACGCCCGGAGATATTGATTTGAAATAAATTCTTCTAACATGAAGTTATATGTCTTTAGTGAGCTTAAAAGCTTTTTGAAAGTAAAGTCTAAAAAGGGGGGTTTACTGATAACTGGATGATAACTGTAACCACTATGGATATACCTGGAAAGAAGATTACTAAGACTTTGGGAATTGTAAAAGGGAATACTGTAAGAACTAGGTGGATAGGAAGTAATATTGTTGCTGGATTGAGAACTCTTATTGGAGGAGAAATACCTGAATATTCTGATTTGCTTATTCACGCAAGAGAACAGGCACAGGAAAGGATGGAAGCTGAAGCAAAGAAGATGGGTGCTGATGCAGTTGTGAATGTTAGATTTACTATATCTGAAGTTCTGGCAAGTGTTATAGAGATTTTGGCGTATGGGACTGCGGTTAAGTTCTAGGATATAAATATTTAAGAATATAAGTTTATCAAGAATTTTATGAAAGTTTTGTTGGCAGTAAATTATAGTCCTGCAACTGGGGCTTTAAGGGATATGATTAATTTAAATAAAGATACTCCAATTATTTATCCTGCGAGAGAATATGATTCTAAATTAATGTATAGAGTTTTGAGAGAACATTCTCCATCAAGAGTTTTAATGGATATTAATTATGGATTACCTGGAAAGGTTAATATTTTTCCTGTAAGAAACACGGCTAAATTGATGAAACTAATTGGATTAGATATACAAACACAATTACTTGGAATAGGCGAAACAGTTGAGCTTGTTAATTTAGTTAATGGAATAGGGATTCCTACAATAAGCAAAAGTATAGAATCCGCTAAAAAAATGTCTGCTTTTTTGAAAGGCGTGATGTTGGTTGTTTAAAGTCCTTAATCCAAATTAACAAATTCTGATTTCATTTGTTTTAATGAAGTTAGAGATGTGGTTTTTGAGAATTTGAATCTTTGAATCCAACCTTTTACGACTGCATAATATTCATCTATATCTTTCGTTCTTAATTTCACGAGGAGTTCATAGTCTCCAGTGCAAACATCAATACTTTCAACTTTTGGATCTTTTGCAAGTTCCTTGGCTACTGTTTCAGGATTTCCATAGCTGTCTATTGAAACGTTAATGAAAACATATGTGCAGTGTCCTTCTCCAATTTTTTTGTAATCGAAAACTGCCTTATAGGTTTTTATGGCTCCTTCATTTTCCATTCTCTTAATGTTGTAATGAATTGTGGTTGAAGGTTCTTTGAGCTTCTTAGCGACTTGAGAAATTAATGGAGTACAATATCCTTCTTTGAATAGTTCTATCAGTCTTGGTTCAATATCTTTCATAATTCGTATAATATTCAACTATTTATATACTTTTTGGTGTTTATTCGTATATTCTACGATTATAACTATATAGGTAATTTTACTTGGAAATGTATGGAAAATGAAATTAATGACTTGAGAATAAAGATAGATAGCATTGACTCTAAGCTTGTTAATCTTTTGGATGAAAGATTAGAGATCGCTGTTGCCATCGGAGAAATAAAGAAGAAGATGAAACTTGGAGTGGAACAAAATGGTAGAGAGGATAGAGTACTTGAAAGAGCAATGACTGCCAAGCATCCTGAATCAATGGTTTCTATTTTTCAAAATATAATGGATTCATCTAAAGTTGAGCAGGCAAAAATGGCAAAGGCTGAAAATTTTGATATGAATTTGAATGTTGGCGTAATGGGTTTTGGAATGTTTGGGCAATTTCTTGCTAGAAATATAAAATCAAGATGTAACGTTGAAGTTTGGGATATTGTTGACAAATCTAGAGAAGCTAAAGAATTGGGTGTTAAATTTGTATCATTTGAAAAGATTGCTAAAAATAAAATTGTAATTCTTGCCATGCCTATGGAATCTGTTGAGGAAATTTTGGATAAACTAAAGAATAAGCTAGAAAAAGGTACATTGGTTATGGATATTTGTTCTTTGAAGGGGTTTGTTTGTAAATTAATGAAAGAAAAATTACCTTCTTCTGTGGATGTTTTGGGTACACATCCCCTATTCGGACCTCAGTCTGCTAAATTTGGGATAAGCGGAGCAAAAATTGTTCTTTGCCCTGTGAAAATTGGAGAGGAAAGACTTTCAAAAGTTAAAGAATTTTGTGAATCTCTCGGGCTTAATGTATTTTTGGCTTCTCCTGAAGAACATGATAAACAAATGGCTGCATCACAAGCGTTGACTCACTTTGTTGGCCAGGCAATAAATCAGAGTGGAATTAAAAGAGTAGAATGGTCTACAAAAACATTTGATAGTCTTATGAATATTGCAGATATAATTAGGAAGGATTCTCCAGAAATGGTTCGGAATATTCAAACATTGAATCCATTTGCAAAAGATATGAGAAGAAAATTCATTGATGAAGTTAAAAAAATTGAGACAGAATTAAATTGTTTAGAAGAAAAACATGAGTAAAAGATTGACAAAAATAGTATATTTGAAAATAATTGATGAGCCTGAAGTTAGTAAAATAGAAGGAGATAAACGAGGATATTCTGATGGAAAAGGATTGGAAAATCAAGTTGTGAAAGGTAATATCTGCAAACATATTGAAATTCTTCCCTATGTTCATGGATTTTGCCCGTTCTGTGATTTGAGAGTAGAATAATAGAAATTACTCAAACAAAAGGTTTAAAAACAATTTATAGCTTCGAGAAATAACTAAATAACCTTTTAAAAAGATGGCAAAAGACACCAAAAAAAGGAAAGAAGAAGCAGAAGAGTCTGAAGAAGACTTAGATGTATCTTCCGACAGCTTTAAGGACCTTGAAGAAGACCTCGAAGAAGAAGAGTCTGAAGACGAAGGCTGGTAACGCCTAGTTAAATTTTTATTTTTTAATTAGTTTAGTAGTTTTAACTTTAGTTTGGAGTTGTTAAAATTATATTAGTTAGATGTTTGGATAGTTAGTTATAATTTTAGTTATTTCTGATTGTGGAAGAAGTGCTATTTCTAATCCTTCAACGCTCCAACCATTGGGAGCGGATTCTCTACTTAGAACTTCTTGAGGATTTACTTTATTTCCAGTTGTTGCATCAAATAGTTGCCTATCCGTTCCAATTACTAATAATCGTTCATTGCCTGAAAAATTTTCGTAGTTATAAACTCTAATTGCTCTTCCCGGCCTACATAAACGTTCATTAGCTAAAACTTCGCTAAATCCTTCAGGTCCTTTATAAAATGGAGGAGGTTCATACATGGAGAATTTATTTAATATAGGTATTTAAGAACTTATATTGCGATTCTTAGTATAAAAAACATAAAGAGCGAGATATAATTGGAAGTTATTATCTGATGTTTGATTGAGATAGTTTAATGTGTTAATAATATTTTATTGCGGGAGCATAGGTATTATTGAGTTGGATTTTGTATTGAATTGTTATAATTGTGTTAACTTGGATTTATTGTTTAATTTGATTAAATCTAATTATACTCAATTAGGTAATTATGTTCTGGATAGTTTAGTATAATTATGTTTAAAAGTTGAAATGCAAGAAGAAATGAATGGTTGGAGAGACTGGACTTTCGGATAATGTGAATAGAACTTTGGGAAAAGATGCACAGAGAAATAATATCGCGGCTGCGAGAATTGTAGCAGATATTGTAAAGACAACACTTGGACCAAAGGGAATGGATAAAATGCTTGTTGATGGTAATGGAAATATAATTGTAACTAATGATGGAGTTACTATATTAGAAGAATTGGATATTGAACATCCTGCCGCAAAAATGATGGTTGATATTGCAAAGACTCAAGAGCTTGAAGTTGGAGATGGGACTACTACTGCGGCATTATTGGCTGGAAAATTGCTTGAAAATGCAGAATATTTGTTGGATAAGAAGGTTCACCCTACAATTATTGTTAAAGGATATAAGAAAGCAAGTGAACAAGCAATTAATTTTCTTAAACAATTGGCAAGTAAAGTGGATGATGATAATATTTTGAGACAAATTGCTATGACTGCTATGACTGGAAAGGGAGCAGAAGGACATAAGGAAATTCTTGCAGATATTATTGTAAATGCTGTTAAAACTGTATCAAACGGAAATGAAGTTTATATTGGTGATATTAATATAGAAAAGAGAAAGGGAGAAAGTATAAGTGAAACTGAATTAATTAGAGGAATTGTTATAGGGAAGGAGAGAGCGAATATAGAAATGCCTTTAAGAGTTGATAATGCTAAGGTGTTATTGGTTGATTTTCCAATTGAATTGAAGAATCCTGAAACTGAAGCTAAGATTTCTGTTTCAAGTCCTGAACAACTTGAGATGTTTATTAGAGCAGAGGAAAATTATATTAGAGATTTAGTGGATAAGATTGTTTTGTCTGGGGCGAGTGTAGTATTTTGTCAAAAGGGGATTGATGATGTTGCTCAGTATTATCTTGCTCAGGCAGGAATATTTGCTTGCAGAAGAGTAACAAGAACTCAGATGGAAAGATTGGCAAGGGCTACTTCGGCAAAGATAATCTCGAATGTAAATGACGTTAATTTAACTATTTTAGGAGGAGCAGAGAAAGTTGAAGAGATAAAACAAGGAGATGAGTCTTTTATTTATATTAAGGGATGTAAAAATCCTAAGGCAGTTACTATTGTTGTTAGAGCAGGAAGTAATCATGTTATGGATGAATTGGAAAGAGCATTGAATGATGGAATTGGAGATGTGGTGTCTGCGGTTAAATCTGATGCGGTTGTTGCAGGTGGGGGAGCAATTGAAATGGAATTGTCTAGGGCGTTACAAATATATGCCAAAAGTATTGGAGGAAAAGAGCAATTGGCAATTGAAGCATTTGCGAAATCTCTTGAAAGCATTCCTGAAACCTTAGCAGAGAATGCTGGGCTTGACCCTTTGGAAATTTTATCATATATGAGAAAACAACATGAAGCTGGAAATGCAAGAGCTGGATTGAATTTGTTTACTGAAAAAGTTGAAGATACTTTTATAGCTGGAATTATTGAACCAGTTAAGGTAAAGAGCCAGGCAATAATGTCTGCGAGCGAAGTTGCTACAATGATTTTGAGAATTGATGACGTTCTTGTTAGAAAACCTGAACATGCTAAGCAATTGAAAGAATATGATGAAGATGATTAAATTTAGGGTGTGTATGACAAAAGTATTATTTCTAAGTACACAATAAACCATATAAACACGCAACACATTCAAAATCCATGGAAAATAAGGAAAGGAGGTATGAGGAACTCATTCAAGAAGCAAAGAACTTTCTCAAATCCAATAGAAAGCATATAGGAGAATCAATTCGTACTGGAGAAAGAGTAGTAGTAATCAAGTTCACAACTATCTCAGAATACTCCCCAGATTTAGCAGAAGCAATACTAGAAACCCCAGAACCAGTAATAATTCTTCTTGAACAAGCAATGGACGAACTTGGATTCATCAAAGACCTAAGAGTAAGATTCTCAGAACTTCCAAAAACTGCTAAAACTAAAGTCAGAGAAATAAGAGCAAAACATCTTGACCAATTGATAGAGGTAGAAGGAATTGTTCGTCAGATATCTGAAGTTAGACCACAAGTAATTAATGCTAGGTTTGAGTGCCCAACTTGTGGAGCAATTCTTTCAGTTCGCCAAAGGGATAGAAAATTCGTAAAACCTTCTAAATGTAGTTGTGGTTGTAAATATGATTTTAAATTACTATCGAAAGAAATGGTAGATACTCAATATATTGTAGTTGAAGAATCGCCAGATTTGTTAGAATCTGAAAAACAATCTACTGAAATTAATGTTTTACTAAAAGAGGATTTGGTAGACCCAAAAATGCAGAAATATATAATTCCTGGTAACAAAATTAAAATAATAGGGATAATAAAAGATATTCAGACTCCATTAAAAGTTGGTTCGAAAACAATCTCCAAAAAGAAGTTTATGATAGAGGCAAATAATATTTTTTCTCTGGAAGAAACGTTTGAATGTCTTCCTCTCAGTGAAGAAGATACTAAGGAAATAAAAGAATTATCCACTGATCCTAACTTATTCAAAAAGCTTGTCGAAAGTATATCTCCCAGCGTATATGGAAAAGAAGAAATAAAAGAAACTATTCTTTTGCAGTTATTCGGAGGTGTTGAAAATAAAAAATCTGGTTTAGAATTAGTAAGGGGTGAAATTAATGTTTTACTTGCTGGAGCTTCGGGAGTTGCAAAAACAACAATTCTTAAATTTGCTTCTTCAATAGCTCCTAAAGGGAAATATTTTCAATGTAGAAGATCTAATGGAAACATTTCTGCAAAAACGATAAAATATTTTGGTGAATCAAGTTTAGAACCAGGAATAATTGTTCTTTCAAATAATGGAATACTTTGTTTGGATGAAATAGAGGATATTAGTAAGAAGGATCAAGAATCAATTTATAATATACTGAAGGATCAATCTGTTGAGATACCTAAGGTAGGAACTAAAATTGATTTAAAAATAAATATTGGATTACTTGTAGCAATAAGCCCGAAAAAAAGATTTTATAACTGCGTGCCATTTACGGATCAAATTAATATTTCTAAAGATTTACTAAATATGTTTGATATAGTTTTTATAATCCATGATGAACCTAATGAACATAATGATGGAGAAATTGCATCTCGTGTTCTTCAAGAGCATAAACAAGAAGTAAATGCTGAGTCTATACCTCAAAAACTATTAAGAAAATATATATTTTATGCTAGACAAAAGATTAAACCTGTACGAACGGACATTGCAATTAAAGAAATTACCAAATTTTATTCTGAATTAAGACAGAGTAACTCTAAATTTTCAGATGTGTATATTAATGTTAGAAATCCAGAGAGTATAATGAGATTAGCTGAGGCACACGCAAGAATGCGACTTTCCAATCAGGTAGATTTAGTTGACGCCAGAAAAGCAATAGAATTGTTTACCGCATCTTTAAAAAGTCAAGGTGGGTTAGATCCTGATTCTGCGCTTGAAAAATATCCTGAAAATTAAAATCTTCGTCCGCCGCCTCTAGAACCACCAAAGCTTCTGTTTCCACCAAAACTTCTGCCTCTTGATGAACTTTCTCCACCTCTACTTGAATATCCTCTGCCTCCACCTCTGCTATCTCTACCGAAACTTTTTCCTCCTGAACTTCCACCTGAACGTCTTTCTCCTCCGCCATATCCTCCGCTTCGAGGTCTGTCGCCTCCGAATCTTCTTCCTCCTGAACTTGGACGGCCGAATCTTCTCCCATATCCTCCATGCCCGCTGGATTCTTGATCGTCTCTTCTAAAATTAACAAATATCTTCTCCATGTCTGTTGGCATCTCTACTTTATCGATTTTTATTTCTGGGTCTCTTAGAACATCTCTGAAATTATCATAGTCTCTTACTGAAACGATGTTAATAGCAATTCCATCTTCTCCTGCTCTTGCAGTTCTTCCTATTCTGTGAATGTAATCTTTACTGGATGAAGGTAAGTCATAATTGTATACGTGAGAGACGTTTTTAATGTCTAATCCTCTGGCTGCAACATCGGTACAAACTAAAACTGAGATTCTTTCTGCTTTGAATTTTTCCATAACATAGTTTCTCTTTGATTGACTTAACCCGCCGTGAATTGGAATAGCATCAATTCCTTGTTTTTGTAAATTATTTGCTACAAAGTCCGTATTTCTTTGGGTGTTACAGAAAATCATAATCAATCCGGGATGTTCTTTCTTTAATAGATGAACTAAAAGAGAAAATTTCTCATCTTGAGGAACATCGTAATAGACTTGCTTTAATTTAGTAGGATCTACATATTGCTCGATTGCTATATATGTTGGAGAGTTCATATATTTCTTTACAAGATGTTCAATGTCTGGAGAAATTGTTGCAGAGAATAACATTGTTTGTCTTTGTTCTGGACATAATTTGATAATTTTTGTTACGTCATATATGAATCCCATATCGAGCATTCTGTCTGCTTCATCGAGAACAAGAGTTTTTACATGTCTTAAATCTAAAGTTCTTCTTTCTAGATGGTCAAGAATTCTTCCAGGAGTGCCAACAACTATGTCTGCATCCTGTAGATCATTAATTTGAGGATTTATTCCTGCTCCACCATAAATTGCAACTACAAATAATTTTTTATGCTTTGCGAACTTGTGAATTGAATCTGCTACCTGTTCTGCTAATTCTCTTGTTGGGGTGAGAACAAGTGCTTGAATTCCTTTTCCTCTTTCGGCTTTATCAATTATACTTGCTCCGAATGCTAATGTCTTTCCAGAACCTGTTGCTGAACCTGCAATTATGTCTTTACCCTGCATCGCTAGTGGAATTGCTTTCTCTTGAATTTCTCGTGGGCCTTCAAAACCTTGATTTTTCAAAGTCAGAGAGAGCTCATCGCTTAGTCCTAATTTCTTAAATACCATTGTACTTGTTTTATACGCTATACTTTATTACGAAGAAATAGTGCAATTAAATTGCCTGTTCTTCAAACACATTATATGTATTAATATTATATAGATAAAAAGGAGGCTTTTAAAGCTATGCCTTTGAAAATTTAAAAAGTTAGATTTATAATCTTAGTCAAAAAGATATTTTTATGAGTCTGAAAGAAAATAAGATTAAAAAAGGAAAAGAAAGTTTAGTAGATACTCTCGGAAATATAACTTATCCCCTGATAGTTGGAGGGATTATAGATTATGCTTCAGGTTTAAGAGGGTTTGGAATTCTTGCTTCTAGGTCTTATGCTACACTGATTAACGTCCCCGCTGGCGCCCCGTATGGAAAATGGAGAAATTTAATATTTAAAGTTACTAAAACAACTGATGAAAGTAGCAGAATAAGACAATCTTTAACAGATTTACTTGCGTTTAACAGCTTTCAAGTTCCATTGTATTCAACAGTAATTGCTGTAGGTAGTTTGATATCTGAAGGAAGTATAAATTGGGAAAAAGTTAAACATGGTGCAGAATATTTAGCAATTACCTCTCCAGTTATTGCTCCGACTATGGGTTTGTATATGGATTGGTTAAGAAAAACCTTTAAATTAAAATCTGCACCAGAAAAGGCTAATGTAAGTTAGATAAACTTTTATTGAAACTGGCTTTGTCCGATAAGTAGGTTCTGTCCGAATAGTCAATAAAACTACCCTAGAGGACACAAGGGCGATTAAACCCTTATGAACCCGACTAGGCTACCCGAATATGATTATTTTAGGCTCTGTAACAGATTTTTAAGATAAGTATATCTCTCAGAACGAGTATTCTTAATAGCTTCATATATACTTTTTGTGTAAGTCTTTCCTTCCAAATTATTATAGACATAAGTTTCTAATTTCTTCAATAATCTTATTTCTTTTTGTACACTTCTAGCTATTTTCATTATTTTCTTTTTAGCTTCCTTAGTCATCATATAAAATCAATTAGATTTAACTTTAAATTACCTTCCAACCTCTAGGAAGTGGTTAAATTAAAAAGTATATTTCTTACTCTAATAATGTTTATATAATTAGTATACTAATTAACATAGGCAGTATGGTATGATGGGCGATATGCTTAATGCCCCCGAAAGGGATTCAACCGCCGAGGTTGCTGAAAGCTCAGACCCCATTAGAGCTGCCAAATTAGGATTTTTATAATGTGGCAAGTTCAACATTAGGATTTAAGGTGGATGAAGAGAGATTAATAGTTTCTAACTTAAAAAAGTCATTTACTATTATTTCAGAATATTCTAACCCAAAACAAAGAATTTTATCTAGACTGGAAATTAAAAAAGAAAGCAAAAAAGTTATTGTAAACTTCTACGCTACGGGCAAATGCTTGATTCAAGGTAGTGACGGAGAATTATTTGATTCCATTAAGAAGAGTATATTAGATGGTGGATTGGTCGAAATAAAAAATGAAAAACAACAAAAGTTTATAGCAGAATTGAATGAAAATGATTTTTATAAAGAAAAAGAATTTATTGTTGGTTTTGACGAAGCAGGCATAGGAGAAACTATTGGTTCTGCAGTTTTCGCAGCAGTTATACTGCCTAGAGAAATTTTACATATATTTTCAGATTTAAGAAAAGATATTAAGTCTCTTTCTCCTTCTGAATTAAATTATTATTGTGAATTAATAAAAAAGAAAGGCATTCGCTATGAGTATATAACTACTTCACCATATGAAGTCTGTAATTCAGGAATTACTAAAAATAGATTAATGGACAGAAAATATGTTGAATTAATAAGGAAGCTTGCACCGAATCTTAATAAAAATTATATTTTAATGTTAGATGATTATGGTGTAAGGGAAGATATAAGGGAATATTTGAAAAACTTAGATAAACAAGGTATTACGTCTATATGCCGAGATAAACTAGACGAATATATAACTGCTTGTAAATTAGCTTCAATTATTGCAAGACATGTAAGATATTCTGAAGTTCAAATGCTAGAGAAAAATAATCGTATTTTAATTGAAGGAAAAGAGATAAGTTTTGGAAAAGGAGGAAATGGAGAAGAAACCACTAACTGGCTTAAACAATTTAGGACTTTGTACCCGACACAAGACTTCCCAGATTTCATTAAAAAAGCATGGAGCAATGTGGTAGAAATAGAAAAGTCCATGCCTAGACAGGTAATTCCATTATCATTTACTTGCGATGGTTGTAAAAAGTCTTTAAAACGTATATTTGCATATCACACAAAAGATGAAGATAGCCTAAGATTCTATTGCTCTTTGTGTTATAAGCTATTAGAGAAAAACCTACTAAAAACAAGGGGGTTTCCATATATATTAGCTGATACAAATTCTCTAATAATCGGTACAATAAGCCATGACCTTCGATGTTTAACATCTATTTTTGAAGGTTCGAAATTACTTATTCCCTATAAGATTATAGACGAAATCGATACAATAGGAAAAGGCAAGAAATTAGGAGCACATAAAGAATTGGAAAGATTGAAAGTTCTTGAAACAGAAGGAAAGATAAAACTTCATCATTGTGACTTTGAAGTCACCCACCCATTTGATGCAGATAAAAAGCTTTACGATTTAATAGCCAAAAATAATAGTTGTGCTCTTATTACTGCTGATAAAAATCTAGCTATTGCAGCTCAAACCAATGATTCTTTTGTTTTTCATCTTATAAATTATATCCCTGAATCTAAAATAGAATCTGATTCTACGAAATTGAATTAATGTTATAAATTTGAGCTATAAGGTAAAGATTTTATATAATTCTCCATAAATTCCCAATCTGGATTACCTTTTTTGTCTTTTGGTAGTTTAATCTTCATTTTTTTCAGTTGAGAATTAACTATTGCTCTGCCATAGGAGAATTTATCTTTCATTTCAAAGTTGAATATTGTAATTAGGAACATAGCCACATCTTTTGTAATCTTATTGTCTTTTGTTCTTATAATATTAATCTTATTTCCTGTGAAAAATGGTTCTTCTTGGTAAAATGCTCTAACTCCCTCTGCTCCGATTGTTATGCAATCCCCAATTTCAGGTATTTCCTCATCATGTAAAATCTTACCAGCATAACCATTATTAAATGCACTACGAGTAATGTAATTAACTCCTCCCATAGAAAACTCTACGTTTACTTTATGAACAGGTGTTCCCAAAGTAACATCAAAAATATCATTTACATTAAACTCTTTCCAGTTGTCGGTATTTATCTTTTTGTTTTCGTTCTTTTCAGAATAAATCTTATTCTCATTCAGAATCTCCATAAAAGTTAATTCGTCAATATTTTTGTCTAAGATATCAAGTTTTAATTTTATCTTGAATATAATGTAGTCTTTTATACTCTTTGTAAAAAGATTAGATTCAAGATATGTATAATCTGTCTTGCTGTGTGCCTGAATAATCCACTCATCTCTTTGATTTATTTTAGTTTTAACGAGATGAAAACCATCACTAAATTTATCTGGATTATTTAATTCCTCTAAAAGTTTCTTCCTTATATTTGCCCATTTATCCAAGGCGTCAGTTCTACCTCTATTTTTAGATAAAACCAAACCATCATCTTCTAAATTATAAAAGACTATTTCTTTATTATTGTGCGGTTTATTTGTTTCAAAAACAGCTATTGCAGTGTGAGTTGTGGCGTTTGGTCTAAACAAGTCTTTTGGCATATTAATAACACATTTTAAGGTATGCTTTGATAAAATTCTCTCTCTGGTGTCCTCGTCTTGCATATAAGTTGAAAGAGGAGCAATAATCACACCAAACCTACTAACTTTGTCTAATAAATTTTCTAAGAATTGGATTTCTTTTTTAGTTGGATTATCTTTATTATCTTCTCCCCCATAAGGCGGATTTATGAAACCTATTGTCGGAGATATTCCATCTTTTTTAAGATTACCTAAGATTTCATTTGCTTCTTTTGAAAATGAATCTACGTTGAATATCATGGATTTACCATCTCCTCTAAAAAGCATATTAGATATTGAAAGAGCATACATGGTAGAGCTTTTCTCAAATCCGATTAACTGGTGTTGTTTTATATTTTTAATTAATTCCGCTTTGTTTCTTATGTTTGATTGATTAATTTCTAAGATTATTTTATTCATAGCAGATATTAAAAATGCTCCAGTTCCACAGCACGTATCAAGTATTACATCATTATTCTTTATTTCCACTAGTTCTGTAAATAGTTTAGTTATATGACTTGGTGTTAAAACTATTCCATTTTTCACATTGCTTATTCCTGCATATCTCAAAAATTCTTCATAAAATTTACCTAAGATATCATAATTTGTTTCTTTAGAGAATAAGGGAATAACATTTTTATCCAATTCTTCTAAAATTTCTTTTAAGATGTCTGTATTGTTTAGGTCTTGGTCTGTCTTGATAAAGGATAGTTCATTTGTTAAAACTTCTATTTTGTCCTTTGGTATCTTCTCATCTTTTAATATTTGAGTTATTGTAGTTGGAATATTATTTATTATAGTCTTAGGATTCCAACCAATATATCCATCTTTAAAGTCGTTCTTATCTCCTCTGGTAAATAAACAAATCATTAAACCGCTAAGTAAAACAGGTCTTTTTTGAGAATCTAAAGAACGAAGTTTATTGTTTATCTTCTTTGAAGATTCAGATACTTCTCTAATCAATCTTTCCATATCTACATTTTCAAAAAATGAGAGGTATTCTTCTTCGTTCAATATTTCTTTAGTTTCTATATCTTTTATCTCGTTCTTATTTATAATAAAAGTAGAAATAAGATGGCTATACAAATCAAGGATATTACCAGATACGGCTATCCCAACAATCTTCCAATTCTTCAAATACTTTCTAGTTGTTTCAGGTAAGCTACTAACATAAGTATCTGTAAAGAAAGACAGATAATGTTTTATTCCATCTATTGCATAATTTTCAGGGTCGTTTCCTTCTTTAGACTGATGTTGCTTAATTGTATCTTTATTTTCAAGCAAAATTATTAATTTGTTTGCTTCATTGATATATAACAAATCTGGCTCTCCACGATTTCCAGTTTTTCTTTTACTTGCTTTATCTAAAATAGATTGAATGACTTTATTATCTGTTTTTTTAATATCCCAAGAGTTCTTATATTTTTTATTATCTTTTATAAAATTATATAAAAATATATCTTTCTTCGCTTCATTTTTTCTTTCGTTACTCATGTCTTTTCCTCCAAGAATTTCTCTATAAGCTTTTCCACTTTGTCCGATTTGTTTATTGAGTTTTCTTCGCAGAAGTCGTTGAATCTTTTGAGAGTTTCTGGAGCTAGAGTTACACTTAAATGCCCCTTTTTCACCTCTCCTCTCCTCATAGCTTAATGATAAGTTATTACTTTTTATATCTTGCGTATCCATATTATTAATGTTACTCATGTTATTTATAGTATTAATATTATTTATATCTTTGCTTCCATCTCAACAATAAAGTCAGGTTTAATTCCTCTACAAAACATTTCCATAATTACACAGCAGATATTATGGCAAATTACTTTACATAAAACCTCATTTACTTGAGCGTTCCATTTCTTAGAACGAACAGAATCGCCAAACTTAGATTTTATCATATACACCGAGGTCTCCGCGTTTGACCTCTGGTGATATGATTGTAAAAATTCCTCATTGTGTAAAGCAAAATAATGATAAAGTCTTTTCCAGATTCCACCTTTTCGACTTGGAGTAGAATTTATCTTAAATGGAATAAATGCCTTAGTTCCACTATTTTCTATTAACTCTAAATTATCCCTTGATAAGTAGGCTTTATCCGCACTTAATTCTTGCATATCAAAGAACTCTTTAGCTGTTTGATATAATTGTTTAAGCTGTGGGCAGTCATTATCAAATTCAGAAGTTATCTTAACGCTGGTAATTCCATTTGTAATTGTTCCAGTAATGAAATGACATTTAACCCATTTTCTTGAACTTATGGCTTTTCCATGCTTGAATGAATACCATCTTTGAAAATTAGAAGTTCCAAATCCCGTGCTGTCTATGGCAAATTTCCTATCAATCTCTTTTAGAGGCAAGGCAGTGATTGTTACTAATTGGCTAAGTAAATCGGTTAATTCTTCTTTATTGAAATAATCTGACATAGAACTTCTTGGTGTGATACTTTCTATGAAGTTACTTGATTTTGCCTGTTCCATATCTGACGTGAATCTTCTACTTGAAAAAGTGGAATAAACTTTGAAAATCATAGAATAAATAGTATCTCTCAAAGAATTTTTAGGTTTACCAAAAGTATAAGGTCTCTCTTGTATTTTGCTTGTTAAGTCTGCTAGGAGCTTCATAAACAACTCTTTCTCTTTCGTTTGAGCTAGATTATAGTTATGCCAATCTTGAGCGTAGGTGACCTTCTTAGTAGCGGTTATAGTCACATTACCTTGCTTGTCTACTTCGTGAGTTACTATAAACTCAACTGCCCAAATATGTTTACACTTACATCCTCTCTCTTTATGGTCTTTGCAATTACATGAAGTATTATCTCCTCTGCTCTTAACAAAGTAAAATCCTGCTCCAGACTGGCTTGGAACTTTCCATCTACCTTTTTCATCTTGAACTATTCTTGAAGTCTGAGCTATTACTAAGCCTCTTTGTTTTCTTACTTCGATTGGATTATATTGTGTTTCCATGTTATATTTAGATACCTAATCTATATAAATCTTTCGGTATCTAAAATCTTACTTGGAAGTAGATAAATTAGACACCTAAAAGTTTATAAATCGTAGATACCTAAAATAATTAATGAAGTTGCAAAAGCAGGTGAGTCGAGTATACAAAGGAGAAGAATACGAGAAATTTTGGATAGTTATACCTTCTAAGCTTGTAAAACTACTTGAATGGAAGACTGGACAAGATTTAGAGGGCGATGTGAAAGATGGGAAGCTCATAGTTGAAAAGAAGAAAAAATAAGGAGATAAAAATTTAGGTGATGAAAAATAAATATTTATTCGGTTAATTCTTAATAAAAATATATTTAAACTGCTGTATCAATCAAATTAAATGAAAGAAGTTGAATTAAGACAAATTATAAAAAATAGAATAAATTTTAGAGAAGTAAATGCTAATGTAATGTATAATGGATTTGATATGTCTGGATATAATAATAGTGGTTTTTCTAATTTAGAGATATTAGCTAAGTTTCAAGATTTAATGAATTTAAATTGTGGAACTGAAAATAGGACTCCAAATCTTCACTTACCTATATTTTGGAAAGGTAGCGGACAGATTATCAAATTAGATAATTCTGGAAAATTTGAAGTAATAGAAGAGCTTAATGGAGAAACAACGGAAGACATTATATTCAAAATACTTAAACTGCAAAATACTGCACTTCTTGATTAAATTTCTGTCCGATAAGTCTTACTTTTTAGCTACTATTCGGACAAAGCCATTGAAACTGCTAGATTTAAAAACCCTGAAAACAATAAGTAAATGTATAAATAATTAGGTTTAACTTTTTATTATGATGAATAAATTTAACAAAGGCAAAAGAGGATTTGAACATAAACGAGAGAGACGCGAGTTTAGTATGGATGACTCTCCTAGACAGGCTAGTGGTAAAGTTACAATAAAAGAGCTTGTTGAAAATCCAGCTATGGCTAAAAGTACAAATCAGATTACTGCTGTGATTAATAGTGTTACTCAAACTACTGGGCCTTCATTGTTCTCGGTAAGTGATGGAACTGGAACTTTAGTTGTGAAAGCATTTGAAGGAGCAGGAGTTAGAGCATATCCTAATATTGAAGAAGATGATTGTGTTGAGATTCTATTGACTGTTAAGGAATATCAGGGAATGTTGGAAGGGGATGCAATGAGAATGACTAAGTTAAGTCCTGAAGTTTCTGAAAAAGTTAAGAAAGCGATTTCCGATATGCAAAGGGCACAGGCACAGGCAAAAGAAATTCCATTTTTAATTAAGAGTAAGGTATTGGATAAATTGAAAGAAAGTTTTATGAAAGCTGCTACTGAAATTAGATTAGCCATATTTACCAATAGACCAATAATTGTTAGACATCATAATGATGCGGATGGATATTCTTCTGGATATTCAGTTGAAAGTGCAATATTGCCTTTGTTGATGAAGCAACATGGTGGTTCTACTAAAGCATTGAGAACACACTATAATAGAGCACCAAGTAATACTCCATTTTATGACATTGAAGATTCAATTAAAGATTCTAGTCATTCTTTAACTGGACAGGCTAATTTTTCTGAGAAGATTCCATTGGTAGTAATCGTGGATACTGGAAGTTCAGAAGAAAGTTTATTGGGAATTCAACAGGGAAAGATTCATGGAACTGATTTTATTGTTGTTGACCATCACTTTTCTGAGAAAGATGTAATAAGTAAAGAAGTACTTGTTCATATTAATCCATTTTTAGTTGGGGAAGATGGAGGAAAGTATTCTGCAGGAATGTTGTGTTCTGAACTTGCTAGATTCATTAATCCTGAGGCTTCTGTTGATCATATTCCTGCACTTGCTGGACTTGCAGATATGATTGATAATCCTGAAATTCTTGAGCAGTATATGAAGATTGCTGAAAATAAGGGGTATAGCAAGCAGTTGATGCATGATATTTCTGCGGTTATTGATTTTGTTTCCACTAAGTTAAGATTTATGGAAGCAAGAGAATATGTGGGAGTTATGTTTGGAAATCCTATTGCACAGCAGAAGAAATTAGTTAGTTTGCTTGGACCGTATGTTAGAAATTTGGAAAATAAATCGTTGGAAATTGCTAAATCGGTAGTTAGAAAGGAAGATATTGGGGGAAAGGTTGTTCAGTTCTTGTATATTGAAGAATCATTCTCAAGAGGAGTTTATCCTAAACCTGGAAGAGCTAATGGAATGTTGCATGATTTTACATGCAAGGAAGGAAATAAGAAAGTTATTAGCCTAGGAATATTGGGAGATGCAATAACTATGAGAGCAAGTGAAGAATCTAAGTTTTCAGTTCATGATTTAATTAAGCATTTGCATAAAAGTTTACCTGGAGCATTTGTAGAAGGTGGGGGACATCATCTTGCTGGAGCAATAAGATTTGTTCCGTCGCAGAGAGAGAATGTTTTGAATGCTATTAGAACTTTTGTTAAAGCTAATTAGGGGAATTAAACCTAAGGTTTAGGATACATACTTTCCTGTCTTCGTGAATGTCGGAAGAAAATTGTGAAAACTTTTGCTAAAAAATAATTTAAATCAGAATTTTAGGTAAATCTATATTTATTATATATGTCCAATAATTGGATAACCATAATCATTAAATAATCTTTTTTTGAGTAATTTTCATGAATAATATAGAGTTAGTATTACTTCGACATGAAGATGAATATTTGATAAATATTTTTGTTTTGAGGGTTATTGGAGAGGGAGATAAAATAAAACAAAAGGTTCTTTATGTTGAGTCTAATCCAGTTGGAGCACCTCAAATTTTTCCAATTTGTTGGATGAATATGAATTTTGATTCTTCTTGGAATCATTTTTATCAAAAAGATGGAAAAGTGGTCGATTATAAAATGACTCGTGAAGATGCAGTCACTCATGCAGAAAAAATGATTAGAGATAGTGCTGCTAATTATATCCAAAAAAGGTCAGGAGAATTTGGAAAGATTACATTAGTTGACAATTTATCTCATCCTTCTGGTGGAGAAACCAATTTCAATCATAGATTCTGGTATACACCTGTTTGGTTCCCTGAAATTTAAAGGCTTTAAACTCCATAGTTCACTGCCTCTTTTTTGAACTTAAAACGCCATAAACCTAAAATGGAGTTGATAGTAGAGGAGCTAAATAATTCTTACTGATAATCTAGTGATTAGATTTAATTTATTTTTACATTTAAATCAAAATCCATTTAGAGCATTCAATGAATATTAATTAAATATTCTATTGATGAATTATATAATTAGGGAGGATTCATATAAATTAAATATATCCTTATTTATAATCTTATTTTTAAACTGCAGGAGATTTAATTTTCAATGATAAAAAAATTATTAGATTATTTGAGTGGACTTTTAGTTTTGGGAGAAGGATTTAGAGCGCCGGAGATATCAGGCATTCCTCTCGAAGAAATAAGGAAATATGATTTAAGTCAGTTAAATTTAGTTTTACCAAATTTGATTAATGATTTTAGAGGACAACCATTTATTGAGAGCGAATTGATGTATCCTAAGTTAGCTTTGGCATTGAGTCGATATGAAGATCTTACTTCTGGAATGTATGTTCAAATAAATAGCAAAACTAGAAAGATAGAATGGCCCACTCCAGAAGAATTAACGATTCTGGATAGACTGAAAAGTAAACTTGAAGATAAACTGAATGGTAACTAAAACTGCGAGGAAGGAAGTTTTAAATAGACTTTTTAATCTTGAAAGTTAAGCGCTAGTAGTTTAGTGGTAAAACGGCTCGTTGCCAACTCTAGGAGTCTAAAGAACTACAATTGTTTAGACTAGGTAAAAACGAGCAGTCTCGAGTCCGATTCTCGACTTGCGCATAAAATTAATTATTGATTTATTAACAATAGAGATTCTATAAATTCAAAACATTTTTCTACTGCTACAATACTAAGTGCGATAAATAATCCAAAGGATAAATTTTTGTCTAATCCTCTTATGCCTACTAGATAAGTTAAACCAAAGATTAGTATTAATGAAATTAAAAATACCCATAATTTAGCCTCAACTTTAGTTATCTTCATTAAAGGTTAAATAATTTGATTATTATAAGCTTTTGTTTACTAGAATAAAAAATTATAAATCGCTAAGATTATTATAATTATCATCATTAAAATTCCTAGTTTTTTAAGAAATTGAACAAACTCTCTATCTTCTAGTATAATCCCTTCTTTATATGAATAAGAACGTTCATATCTCTCTTTTTCTTTGCGTCTTATTTTTTCTGATTTTTTTTGTTTTCTTTTATCTATCTTGATCATTCGCATATAATCATTAGCTCCGTAATCGTTGCCCATATATTTCTGAATCCCATTATTTATTTAAATCTGTCTTTTTATAAATAAATTAAGCTAGAGAATACTTATTCTATATTCACACGAATTTTAATACCTTCTGCTGATTTTACATAATAGGTTCCTTTATTATGCTTCTTTCCAGTTGATTTTTCTATTTCTTTTTTTGTCCATTTAATACTCGGGCTTTCTTCAGGATAAAACATAACTAAAAGTCGGTCTATAAAATCTATGTTTGTAATTCTTTTAACTTTCATTCCTAGATGAATTAAACCATCTTCGCCAACAAAGCAACCATTATACTCAGCCATAATAATGTACTTTTTAGTAACTTATATTACTTTCTATATTTATAAAAAGATAGTAGGAATAATTAAAAACAATGCATTCTCTTAAGATATGTGACTTTTCAGTTTTTTATTAATAAAATTCAAAGAACCATTGAAATTCTGTGTATCATTAAAGATAATCGCTCTCATTTTTAAAGGAGGGAGAGATATCCAGTAAAGGAACACCTCTCCCTGTTATTCTATTAAGATTTATAGGATAAACTTATATATAAATATTTGTTTGGAAAGATAATGTGCACTAATCTTGTTACTAATACTACTGCTATTTGACATTTTTGTTAAATTGATTTGCAATCATTAAAACCATAAAACAGGTATAAAAAATGATTAAATCCTATTTGTTGCTCTTAAATACTTTCTTGCATTTTCCTCAAAATTGTCTCCAAATAGTTTTCTGAATATTTCATTAGTCGCTTTCAATTGAGATTCTATTAGTATCCTTTGTTGTTCAAACAAGGACTTATCTAAAAGAAGTTTTTCGGCATAAAGTTTCACAAACTCTGAATCTGATATCTCTAAAGTCATGATTTATCTAAGAGGAGTTTGTATTTATAACTTTCTAACAAGTCGGGGAGAATGTTTATTAATATGATAAATTATTTGGATACTTAGGAAGATAGTTGCGTATTTCTTCTAAGATAAAGAGAATTTGAGCCACAGTAAGCTGAGGAATATTTACTCAAAATGTAATGAATGGGTTTATAAACCGCCTAAAAAGAAAAATTATATGACTAAAGCATTACTTGGATTGCATACGAAAGCTATTGCGGTACTTACGGAGGCGTGTCTGCAAAGGAAGGGATATGAAACAGAACAGGTTAAAACTCCTGTGGAAATGTCAGCGAGAGCAAGAACTGGAGAATATAGTTTGCATATTATGGATTTGAACTTGGGAGTTTCTGGTGCCACAGATATAACTCCTGGAAGAGAAGTTTATGATTTAGTTAGAGATAGAGTTGGAAGAGGAGAAGCATTATTTTTGGGAATTTCTGGAAGCGTTGAAACTGTAGAATTAGCAGAAAGAGAAAGAATTCCGGCAATATTAAATACTAACTTATTTAGATGGATAGCTCAATTGCCAATTGTTAAAGCTTAAAAACTTAAATTTCTGTTTGAATTGATGGGAAGAAGAAAAACGTTTTTGAAAATACCTGAAGTGGCTGTTATTAAATGCCCTAGTTGTGGAGCTAAGAGTAAAAGAAAAGTGCCTTTGGATGCTTCGCCACAATATTTTGATTGTGATAAATGTTCTGCTCACATTCGGACGCCAATTACGGGATGTTGTATAATTTGTGCTTTTACGAATAAAAAATGTGTGCCTAGTTTGAAAATGGAAGCAATGGCTAAGGGTTTAGAATTAAGGTGATGGACCTACTCCTCTGAGTCCTTTGAAATAGAGAGATGCTTCTGGAGTATCAATACCTAGGTGTGCTAACATCGCATCGAAATCTAATTTTCCGTTTTCAAATAATATAATTTCGGCTTTTCTTTTTAGTTTTTCGTCTAATCTGCCATAATTTTCCTCTAAATTCGATAGAGAAAATCTAATAATTCTATGTGCTAGAGAAATGTATTCTTTTGCTCTCATAAAATATGAACCTGGAACGGGTTTAGATAATTCTTCTGTTATAGTCCCTACGGTTGCAAGAGTTTCTATACCTTGAACTCTGGAATCTAGAAATCTCTCAGCTATTTCTACTTGTCTTATGGAATTGACTTTTCTAGGGAAATTATTTCTTAAAATATTAAGATAATAGCGAGTGTTATCCAGTCTTTCTTCTTCAGTAGATAAGGTTTCTAGTTCTCGGCCCAAGATTCTAGCATTTGATAGCCAGGAAGAATAATCTTGTTTGCTTGACAAGGGATTTAATTTACTTGCAAGCCTTGCTCTGGTGTTCAATACTATTTGAAAAAAATGTGAATGGGGGGTGGAGGTTGCCATGTGTTTTTAGAAAAGGGCAAGGTTTAAAAGATTATTGTTTCAAGAGATTTTATGGGTTTAATTAAGGTTGCTTTTAATTTTGATGAACAATCTTTAGCAGAATTAGAAAAAATTAGACTAAGATATGGTTTGAAAACAGTGGAAGAAGCAATAATTACTTCTTTGAGCGTATATCGTCGAGTTATTAAAGAATATTTACAAGGATATGAAGAATTAGCTGTGAGAAATCCAAAAACGGGTGAAGAAAGAACATTTACGCCTGAGGCTATACTTTGGGGATAAATTAGAGCAATAGTTTCTAGAGATCTGGGCAGAAATGTTTATAAGACTAAAAATAAGCAGATAATTATGGCCCATTAGGCTAATGGTAGACCGGTTCGTTTACACCGAACATGCGGAGGTCCGATTCCTCCATGGGCCACTTTTATTTTTTATAATTGCCTGGAAATATAAAATAGGCTGCAGTTCCATCATTTTTTAGGAAAGGAACTTTATATCCTTCTGCGTCTCTTTCAACTCTATCCTTTAATGGGAAAGGGAATTCAAAAGGTCTCCTGGGTAAATTACTTTCTGCAAGAGAATCAAGATTAAATATTTGACCTACTCCAGTTTTAATAGTTTTCATCCTGAATAAATCTCCTTGTTTTTCATATTTGAATTCTACAAACAAATGAGATTCTGGTGAAATGTCTATACCTAACCAATAAACTTGCCCTCGCTTATCCGGTCTTTTTATATCCATAGATAATTCCATTCCAGAAACAATGCCTCGATCATAATCAACTACCAAGCAAGTCTTATTTGTTAATATTGGTTGGGCATTTCTTTCTTCAGACTGTCTTTTTAGAAAATTATGAGTAAAGATCCATCTATGTTCAACATCGCTAAATAGAAGAATGTCTAAACGCGCTTCTCCCTGTGGAAGACTTATCTTGTATTCTCTTGGAATTTTTCTTCTCATGTTATTTTCAGAATTAGGCTTCTGAGGTTGCCATCGCCTCAAAAATCTATAAATTAGTTCATTTTAAAACCTTTCGAATTTTATCCTCTTGTAGATTACAGAACAAGTATACCCTTTTAGTTAGAGTCATTTACACCGAATGGTCGGGAGTTCGATTCCTCCATGGGCCACTTTTATTTTGTTTTAGTTCAATTTATAAATTGCCAAAGGAAGGTAGTATTATGAAATTAAATAAAATTATTTCGATATTAGATGAAGAATTTGATGTTGATGAAGTTAATGATGATTGGCATTGGCTTTTTGATGAGATGTTTCTCGAGAAATCTCTTGGGACGTTTAGAAAGCCTGGGAAAAATACTGGGCTGATGATTGCTAATTCTGACGAGGTTAATAAAATATATACTGCGTTCTCTCCGAGCAGATTTGTTCTTGAAGAAATAAGAATGCGCGGAATTGTAAATGTTCTTCTTGTGGTAAAACATCCATTTGATTGGGATGGAAGAAGGAATGGGCCGGGATTCTTATTTTTTAAGGATGTGGATTATAAATTAATGGAAGGAATGGGAATATCAATATATTCTTTGCATACTCCTCTGGATAAAGATAGAAATGATAAGGTTGTGTCTACGGCTTATGGATTTGCAAAGAAAATAAAGCTAAAGGTTGAAGAAGAATTTGGAGTTGATGCGAGTAATCCTGATTTGAAAATAGGTTTAATTGGAAAAGTGCCTGAAAAGAATATTCTTGACTTTGTAGAGAGAATAAATGGAATTTTGGATTATAAAGTTAAATTGAATAAAGTAAATAATGAAGTTGGAAAAGTTGCAATTGTAACTGGGGGAGGATTTGTTCCAGAAATTGTGGAGCAAGCTAAGGAGAGAGGAGTTAATACTTATATTACTGGGGTAATTACTCCGAATGCTTCTGAATATGACAAACAAACTTACAAAGAAAAATTTTCTAAGATAAAAAAGCTAGGATTAAACATAATTGGATGTTCTCATTATTTGACTGAAAAATGGGCGATGGAATATTCGATACCTTACTTTTCAGATATCTGTAAATCCGAATTTATTGAGGATAAAGAAGCCTGGAACCTTCTTGAATAAATTGTGGACGGAATTAGTATAAGGAAATCTAGCTTAATAGCTTCAATGCATATCTTCAATATTGAATGAATATTCCTAACCTGTGTTGCCTGGAAGCACATGGTAAATTATATTCAATTGTGACAAGGAATAAAAGATTTCGTTAATATCTTTAATTATGAATAAACAGACTTTAAGTCTAAGTGAAGGGAGTACTATTTGTTCTGAAGCCATTAACATTGAAAGAGGTGTTGATGGGTTTATTCCGATGGGTTGGTTTTAATAACAAATAACTATTTCCTAGGTGACTACGCTTTCAAAATTATGTAGTCACCCAATAATCTTTTTGAGGGCTTTATATTCTCGGATAAATAATTTTATTGTTGGTTTAAGATCTTGCCTTTTTTGATATGCTTGTAAGGATTCATAATATTCACTTCTATTTTTTAAATCAATGTTCATTGGAGGCAGATTGTGTTTAATTAGAATGTTATTTAGAAGAATTCTTCCGACTCGTCCATTTCCATCTACAAATGGGTGAATATTCTCAAATTGGTCATGAACTACTGCTGCCAAAATTAGTGCAGGATAGCTATTTCTATTCTTTTCATACCATACAACTAGCTCTTTTAATAAAAACACAACTCTAAACTGCGGGGCTCCCTCGTGTAATATTTCCCCTAAACTATTTGCAACTACTACTTCCTCTCCAGGTTTTCTAAATTGCCCAGCAAACTTTTTAGAATTCTTAAAAACAGTTCTATGAATTTCTTTAATTAATTCAAGTGAAATATGCTCTTTAGTTTTTCTAATATGTTTTATAGCTTCATTTACTCCATATGCTTCGGCAATGTCATTTTTTGGTTTGTCGGGCCATTTATCATGTTCAAGAACTCCCTTAACTTCAACGCTATTTAGTTCACTTCCTTCAATAGCATTAGTATTGTATGTAAACAACTCGGAAAAAGTCTGCCATTGCTCTTCCGATAGATGATTTATGCTAATAGGTATACTTTTCTCAATTTTTTTTACAAAATCGATATCTTTGATAGACAGTTCAAATTTTAAGGGATCTTTGATGATATTATACTTTCTAATATCTTCAATAATTAGAACTTCTGCTTTAGCTTTTCTTTCTTCCAATAATTTTTCATCTAAGTCAGCTCCAAGAAACTTTCTTATTTTATGGACTTTGCTTCCTTCTCTAAATGAATGAGATAAATAATATTTTATCTTCTTTCCCAATTTTCTTTTCTCTAAATGCATACTAATATAATGGGTGACTACATATATAAATGCTTCTAATTAAATGTCTACAAAGAGGATTATGCCTGGGGAAAAGGGTATTATGCCTCGACCGAGCACACTACTTGTTTTTGCCTAAAGGATAGCTTTAAAGAGTGATTTTTTGTACCTTATTGGATGATGACTAAGTTCAAAGCGTTGGGATTATCGGATGGAATGATTGAGGCTATTCGGGGAGCTCATTTTACAGAGCCGAGCGAGATACAGGAGAAAACTATTCCTCTTGTTCTTTCTGGGAAAGATGTTATTGGTAAATCTGCTACTGGCTCGGGGAAAACTCTTGCATTTGGTGCTGGAATTATTGAGAAAGTGCAGAGATATCATGGAATTCAGGCATTGATATTAACTCCTACTAGAGAATTGGCTGAGCAGATTACTCAAACATTAAAAAAGTTTTCAGGATATAAGGGATTGAATATTGATGAGGTTTATGGAGGAGTTTCCATGGGTCCACAAATATCTAAGTTGAGATATGCTGAAATTGTTGTGGGAACGCCAGGAAGAATTCTAGACCATCTGGAAAGAAGAACGCTGAGATTGAATCAAGTGAAGTATTTAGTATTAGATGAAGCAGATAGAATGTTAGACATGGGATTCATAAAAGATGTTGAAAAAATTATTCAAATGTGCCCTGTTGAAAGACAGACTTTACTTTTTTCTGCAACTATTTCTGATGATATTGAGCATATCTCTAAAAAGTATATGATTAATCCGGTTAAGATAACTGTTGGAGACCAGGTCGATCCTGCTCAGTTATATCAAAAGTATTATGATGTTCCTCAGGAAATGAAGTTTTCTCTTCTTGCTTATTTATTGAGATTGGAAAGAAAGGGAGTAGTAATGGTATTTTGTAATACCAGAAGAAATGTAGACCATGTGACTAGAGCGTTATATCAGAATGGAATTAATGCCCTTGCAATTCACGGAGGATTAAGCCAAAATAGAAGAAATGAAACTATGGAAGCATTTCATTCTAGAAAAGCATTGATTCTTGTTTGTACTGATGTGGCTGCAAGAGGATTGGATATAAAAGATGTTTCACATGTTTATAATTTTGATTTGCCGAATAGTGGGACAGATTATATTCACAGAATAGGAAGAACTGCAAGAGCGGGAAAGAATGGAATTGCAATAAGTTTTGTAGGAAGTGGAGAACATGGGGAATTTAGAAATATTTCAAGAGATAAGAATTTAGAAATTGAAAAAGTTATGGTTCCTGAAAATATTCATGTTCTTCCTCATGTGATAAGTGCACCTTCAAGAGGAACAATGGGAAGAGGAAGAAGGGGAGGAGGAAGACCAGTGAGAGGGCATTATGGGGGAAATAGAAACTTCCAAAGTGAAGCACAAAAGTATGGACGAGCGAAGAAAAGAACGGATGGGCCGCATAGACGTAAGAAGAATAAGAGAAGATATTGATTTGATGCTACTTAAGAATACAATCTACCAAAGGGAAATATTAATTTAATAAGGATTTCTAAATTTAGGATTTTCGTGCTCGCTGAACATAAAGAGAATATATTTTATTCTCAATTGTTGCAAGTTCCTCGACTCTTTTTAAAAATTCACCAGGATTACAATTAAATCCTACTCGAAGACAAGGAGGTTTTATATCAAATTGTGCCGCTTCATCGTATAATCCCGCATTCATCTGCCTTGAATTATGCCAAGATAAAGGAATCGATGTTCTAAAACCGCTTCTGTGGGCGTTATCGATAATCTTCATTAATTTAGAATCCTTAGCAACCCCTAACAATTCATCAGGAAGAGGATTTAATATATCTGCAATTATTATTCCTTGATTCCCAACAAATGAAAAATAACTTCCTCCAGATAGTAGCTTGCCTCTCAATTTTAATTGATAATTATCAGATGTGGCCGCGCTTAAAAGAAGGGGTTTACATAATTTAGTGAATCTTTTTGTTCCATCATATACTTCTTGGTCTAAACTATCAAGTTTTTCTCTATCGATTAATGCTAGGAATTTTTGAGGGGTAATATTTCTCATTGTTTATTTTAAAATAGGGACTATAAAAAGATATATGCATTTATATTCTAATTAGATAATTAGTAGTTCTTGTGTCCACATCGAAAGACTTGTGAAGCTCCCCACAGCAAGCTTTTGCCTGAGGGCAAATCCGTCTGCAGACGGAGTGGGGCATCAAAAGAATAAAACCTTGTTAGCTTATGCAACAACTTAACTTCATCATACATCAGATAATTATTTCTCTTAAATTATTTTATTTCTAAATTCTATCCCTGCTTTGCTTTATCCCCACAGCAAGCTATGGGGTATTACGGATAATAATGTCATTACAAATCAAAAGCATTGAAGATTTAAAAGAAAGATTAAAAACAGATTCTGGAAAAGTTTTACTAAGAGCAATAAATGATGCTGAATTAGAATATTTATTAACGAGTGGTTCGGAAAATTTCACTTTTAACAAAGGTACAAATTATGAGATAGGTTATGAGAATTTTATAGGAAATATGGTTGCTAGAGAGGTTAGAAGAAGAAGAAGTGGAACTATAATATTAATCCCATTAACTGAATATTCTTCCCATTTTGAAGAAAGAACTTGGCCAGTTTGTAAAGAAACTTTTAGAGGCCAAGTAGAGGTGTTTAATTTAGAAGACAGAGGGGAAATAGAGCTTAAAGAGTATTTAGGTTAGGATGTATAGATGAAGTTCATAAAATGTAGATTTTATTTTTTAAGAATTTTATATTTAACTCCAAAGGGTTTCTTACTATCTATCTGAAATAGGTTAAGCTGAGCGTCACATAATAATTTTCTAGGGTTATGGGAAAAATCTTCAAAAAAACCCATAGGTTCTTTTTTAACCCACTGCTCTATAATTCCATAATAAACTACCTCAAATTTCTTTCCAAATTTTTCATCAGGTAATCCATCCTTATCTTCATCAATAATTTCAAATAGTTCTACTTCGAAGAATTCAGAGTCAGTTGTTCCTCGGTCTTTTCCTATTAAATCAATATTTACTTTGTCTAGAAAATCTTTTGTTTTAGGCAAAACTCTAAAATTTACAGAATACCCTTTATATTTTATAATTTTTTCTTCATTCATTAAATAAACAATAGTTATAGGTTAATATATTTACCTCTTAAATCATAGAAAATATGAACTGACCTGTTCGTAAATATTCTATCATTTTTTTCTATTGGGCTGAATTTGGTCTGAGCGTTTAACACTTTTGACCAAAACAAAATCGTGATTTATTGTGGCGTTTATACAAGGTACTTAAATAGTTAAGAGTAGTTTAAGATCGTGAGAATCGACCTATATAATCACAAAGAAAGATATCTAAATTGGAAGAATAATGTTAAATCTATAGAGAATGCAACAAAATAAAATGGTGGAGTGACGTCCTAAAGTGATATAAAATAATAAAGACCTACCTTTTGAATTCTCTACCTTGCGATGGAAGTTTAAGTTAAAAAGCCCAATTTATAATTGAGGTTGTTCTTATAAAGTGCTACAAAAAATGTATCACTTAGAAAGTAAAGTGCTACAAAAAATGTATCACTTAGAAAGGTTTAAAAACATGAAAGATTACCCTAAAAATATGAAAAAAGAAGAATTAGACTTTGTCTTATTTGAGCAACAGAAAGATTTTGAGGAAGAAGAACCACTTGTAGAAAGAGAACTCACGAAAAAAGCATTGGAATTAATCAATTTGAAACTACCTATAATTGTAACTGGAGTAAGAAGATGTGGTAAGTCTTCCTTATTGAAGATAATTAAGAATAAATTATCTCTGAAAAATAAGGAATATTTATATATAAATTTTAACGATGAACGATTTATAGGATTTTCTACAGAAAACTTTCAGATAATAACTGACTTTATAGTTGAACAAAAATATAAAGAAAAGTGTTTTCTATTCTTAGATGAGATTCAAGAAGTATCTGGATGGGAAAAGTGGATTGACCGAATAAAATCAAAATATCCTATTTTTATTACTGGTTCAAATTCTAGATTATTGAGTAAAGAAATATCTACTATTTTGACTGGTAGATCGCTAAGCATTGGTCTTACTCCATTTAATTTTACGGAGTTCTTATTATCGAAAAATTTTAACCTAAAAGATTGGAAAATTGATAAGCAAAAGCAAATTTCTATTCTAACAGAATTTAAAGAGTACTTTGAGATTGGAGGATTCCCAAAAAGAATTTTATCTGGACAAAATATAATCTTGAAAGAGTTATATGACCAAATTATTTATAGAGATATTATAAATCGATTTCCAAAAAGCAATGCTAAATCTATAAAAGAAATTTCAGTATACTTATTGTCAAATCCTTCTTCTTTGATAAGTGTAAGAAATATGTCTAAAATAACAGGCGTAAAGAACCTCTTAACAGCGAAAGCAATTATAGATTCTTTTGAGAATGCATTTTTATTCTTCTTTATCAATAAATTTGATTATTCGGTAAAAAAACAAACACAAAATCCTCGAAAAGCTTACTGTGTTGATAATGGATTTATCGCCTCGCTAGGATTTAGAATGTCTGATGATAAAGGTAAACTTCTTGAAAATTTAGTAGCTATAGAACTTAAAAGAAGAGAGAAAGAGATATTTTACTATTCAGATAAAAATGAATGTGACTTCTTAATACGAGAAAATAATAAGATAACTCAAGCAATTCAGGTTTGTTATGATGTAAACGAACAAAACAAAGAAAGAGAATTTAAAGGGTTGGTTGATGCAATGAACAAATTTGATTTAAAAGAAGGAATAATTCTAACATACACTCAACAAGAAGAATTAGACTTTGAAGGTAAAAAAATTAAAATGATTCCTGTCTGGAAGTGGTTACTTATAAAATGACTAGGAAAAGAACGGATGGACCACATAGACGTAAGAAGAATAAGAGAAGATATTGATTTGTTCTTGGTCTGAGCGTTTTCTTATTTCACGATGACAAAGTTTTTTAGAATTCGGGCGTTGAACTTTCAAGTATCTTAATTCTAACTTTAACAATCGTTCCAGGTTTAAGACTTTTTTCTATTAACTTGGATATGACTATAATTGCCTGATTTCCGTGTTTCGCTATTTTCTTAATTAAATTGAATTGTTTATTATTCATTTTATGTATTTCCAATTACTTGTAAAATTATATCTCTTTCTCTTGGTCCACTAGTCTCTATGACAAATACGCTCTGATATTTTCCTAGTTGAAGAAATCCGTTAACTATTGGAATTGCTTGCGAAGATTCTGAAAATAGACAAATAATGTGCCCTCTTGCATTTTTTGGTTCATCTTTTGGACATTCTGGCCTCAATTCAATATGATCATGTAAGTAATCTTCTTTATAATTTGCTAATATATCGGCAAACTCGGTAAAATCTTTAATGAGAAGAGGTTCAAATTCATTAATTTTGATTGCTAGAGTGGTATGTTTACTAAAGATGTTAATCACTCCATTGTTAACTCTATGACTTTCTAAAAAAGAGGCTACTTCTCTAGTTATGTCAATTAATTCAAATTCTTTTTGAGTTTTTATTTTTAAGATTGTTGAAAATATTCTAAACTCTTCTTTCTTATTATTCTGATCTAAATATTTTTGTAATATTATTTTAAACCAATAGGTGTACTCTTCAGGAGATTGAGAGATATCTTTTTCAACCTCATCTAAGGAAATCCATTTGTAATCCTCTGCTTCTATTGGATTTAATGAAGGATTACAGTCTGAATATCCGATAAATACATGATCAATCTCATTTTCAGTTAAGCCGTTAGAAAAGTTATGATAATATCTAAAATTAAATATCTCATTTAATTTACAATTTAATCCCATTTCTTCAAATAATCTCTTTTCAGCGGCCTCTTTTAAGACTTGTTCTTGTTTGGGATGTCCGCAACAAGCATTAGTCCATAAAGATCCAGAATGATACTTACTTCTATTTCTCTTTTGTAAGAGCATTTCATTTTTTAAATTGAAAATTAATACAGAGAATGCTCTATGAAGCAGACCATTTTTGTGAACCTTCATCTTTTGCTCATATCCAATTACTTCGTCTAAGTCGTTAACTAAGACTATTTCATTTTCCCCAGACATATCCGTATTCCTCCCTTAGGTTTACATAAAATTTATTACTATTGAAAAATGTCTTTATCATAAACTCCAGTATTGCTCTCTCTGCGCTTGGTCGTATGTTAGATAATAGTTTAATCATCTTATTTCTAAGAAAATTAGAATTTTGTCTTGCACTATCAAAGCATCTATTCTTGATCATTACTCCCAAGAGCATTTCTTTTTCTTCATTTGAAATCTTCCTATTAGTATATTTTTCTAATGCTATAAATCTAGAAAGTTCTAGTATTGGAAGTGTTATTGTCCCTTTCTCCAAGTCTCTAAATTGGTCCTTGTAATCTTTGTCCGGATGTTTGGCTATTTCTTTATTCAAGCAAAAGTCTCCAGCATCATTTATTATTTGTGCACCAGTACCAAAATTCTCGCCTATCTCTCTAAATAATTTAACTTCTTCAACTCCTGCTTCCGCCATTATGGCACCCATTGCAAAAGAAGATCCGTAAAACTTACCAGTAATAAGAAGAGTTCTTCTGAAATAATTTTCTATTGCTTTCTGCTTACCATTAATTATATCATTATTTTCTATGTTCAATTCATTCAATTCGAAAGCCTGACCTATCTGAATGGCCATATTTGAATCACTAATTTCCTTTAATAGACTTAATTTGATATTTTCACTAAAGTTTGTTTCAATTATAAGTCTATGAGCTATTTCTCTGGCTACGTGACTAGCTATATGACAAAGTTTTGCTTGCTTTTCGTTTTCAACTTCTTTCTTATTGTCTAAATGCCAATTTTGATAATAAGAAGCAATATTATAGAACTCTCCTGCAGCGATTGCTTTAAGATGATCTAAAGATATCTCTTTTGTTCCGCATATTTTAAGAATTGTCAGCACAACTATGTCTCTAAGTCTTCCCCCATTTTGAGCTCTTTTTCTTCTAGCCCCATATAGTTTTTGCATAAACTCTACTGTTTCATTGTCTAGTTCTCCGAATATCGGATTTATCGCTAAATCCATTACTTGAGATACTCTCTTTGTAATATCAAGCTTTTCTTCTTCGTATTTTTTTCTTTGTTCCATTTTGATTATTGGTAGCAGGTGTTGGAATTGAACCAAACATTTCCAGGATGTAATCCTGGCGGGCTAACCATTACCCCAACCTGCCTATTTTGATACTATTATATAGTGATAATTATATATAATATGTTTGATTGATATTTGTTATAAAACGCAAGATTTATAAGTATTATTGCTTATAATTCTGTATGCTAGACTTAAAAGATAAGAAACTGCTATACGAACTAGGGTTAAATGCTAGAATGACTAATAAGGCCCTTGCGAAGAAGATAGCCCTTAGTGAATCTTCTACATTAGGCAGAATAAATAATCTTATCAGACAAGAAATCCTTCTCGGAACACAAACTATAATTGATAACTCTAAACTAGGGTATGAGGGATATAGGATTTATTTCAAGTTTTCTTCAACAACTACTCAAGAGGAAGCTAAAATTTTCAATTGGCTGAAGATAAATAAAACTGTATCAGTACTGGCAAAATGTTCTGGTGCAATTGATGGAGCTATAATATGCTGGACAAAAGAGAAGGGGGAATTTGAAGAGTTTGTTAATAATTTCAAAGGACATTTTAGGTCTAACTTGGAAGATTTAGATATTTCAGTATATTGCGGAACATATCATTTCAGTAGAGATTACCTTTTAGACAGTAAGGCAAAGACTAGAGAAATAATTAAGATTGGTAACAATGGGGTTGCTAAATATGATGAATTAGATGAAAAAATATTAAGATCCATTTTTGCAGATGCCAGAAAGAGTGTTTTGGAAATCTCTGAAGAGTTAAAACAACCTCCAAGAACTGTAGCTTTTAGAATAAAACAATTGGAAAAGAAGAAAGTAATTGCAGGATACACTATAAATCTCAATGCTGAAGGAATAGGTTATGAATATTACAAGCTAAATATTGTTCTTAGTAAAAATATAATTAATAGTGATCTATTAGAATTTGCCATTCATCATAAGAATACAATTTATCTAGACAAAACAATTGGAAAGTATGATCTAGAGTTAAATGTAGAATTAAAAAGTAAATTAGAACTAAATAATCTAATAAATGAGATAAAGGATAAATTTGGTGGAGTTAAGGAAATGTCTTGGTTTCAAGTCGAACGATATTTGAAAATAAACTATCTATAACTAAAAACCAATCTCCTTAAACTATACAAATCCCTCAAAAACACGCTATTTTTCACCCCTAACTGTATCACTTTTGATATGTTCTTGGTTCGGGCATTTAAACCTAAACCATTTTTAATTTACATCAACTCTTTCTTTAGAACTTTATGTGCGGCATTTATCCTTTGAAAACATTCGTGATCGCCATTGGGCATGTCGGGATGATATTTCTTGGCTAGGAGTTTGTAATTCTTGGTGATTACTTCGAAGTCCATTTCATCTGGCTTGACACAAAGAGTTACTCTTGCTTCTTTTCTTTGTTCATGGAGATCATCATCTTCGGTGAATTCGCGTACAAAATCGTCTGTAAGTATTTCTTTAGAAATAAGTCGTTCAACTTCAATTCTTAGAACTTTTTCAATTATTGAAAGGTTTTCAACAAATTTAGACCTGAGTCCATAGCTATATTTTAGATTTCTGCCTTCGAAATACCAAGAGACTGTAGCAGGATGCTTTTTTTGTGCAACTATTTGCCTAGGAATATCTATGCTATGCCTTTCAACTCCCAATTTTTTTAATATTCCTACAATGCTATTCTCAATCTGAGTAGCTCGTCTATTGAATGAATCTCTTATAGTTGGGGGCGCAATTTCATGACCTTTAATCAATACCATATTAAGGTAAGTAAAAAAGTCATTTATAAAGCTAAGTCTTGGTAAAAAATGATTTGAATTATCAATGCAATTGTTTATAAGGCATCTTTTAAAAACAATTATTATGGAAGAAGTAAAAAAAATTACTGAACAAGAATATATTGAACAATTGCAGAGATTGCAAGCAGAATTTGAGAATTTTAGAAAGAGAACTGAATCAGAAAAAAGAGAATCTTCAAATAATTCAAATGCAAATTTGATACTACAATTATTGGAAGTCCTTGATAATTTTGACCTTGCAGTTAAGCATTCTGCTGACCCTGGAGTAAAATTAGTGTATGCACAATTTTACAAGATATTAGAAAGACAGGGAGTGAAGCCAGTTGTTGCAGTAGGGAAGTTTAATCCTAAATTCCATGAAGCAATAATCAAGGAAGAAGGAGATACCTATGGAACTATTCTACAAGAAATAAAGAAAGGATATATGCTAAATGATAAGCTTATAAGAGCTTCAAAGGTGAAGATTACAGTATTAAAGGAGAACAAATAATGAGCAAAATAATTGGAATTGATTTGGGCACGACGTTTTCAGCGGTTAGTGTCATGGAGGGCGGAAAGCCAAAAATAATTCCAGATGCAGAGGGAAAGAATACTATGCCTAGCGTAGTTTCAATAAATGGAAATGAGATTGTAGTTGGAGAGTTGGCTAAAAGAGGAGCAGTAGCAAATCCGAAAAGTACTATCAGAAGTATTAAAAGAAAAATGGGGACTAAAGATAAAGTCAGTGTTGGACACAAAGAGTTCTCTCCAGAAGAAATATCCGCTATGATTCTACAAAAACTGAAGAGAGATGCTGAAGTTTATTTAGGTCAAGAAATAAAAGATGCTGTAATAACAGTCCCTGCTTATTTTGGAGATGCACAGAGAAATGCGACAAAAGATGCAGGAGTCATTGCAGGACTTAATGTAAAAAGAATTATCAATGAACCTACTGCTGCGGCACTTGCTTATGGTTTAGACAGAGAAGATGATCAAACTATATTAGTATTTGATTTCGGAGGAGGAACTTTTGACGTTTCTATTCTAGAACTTGGTGGAGGAGTATTTGAGGTAAAGTCAACAAGTGGAGATAATTATCTTGGCGGAGATGATATAGATGATTTAATAATTGAATATTTGGCTTCAGAATTCCAAAAGACTAATAATATTGATTTGAGAACTGATTTAGTTGCTATGCAAGTTCTTAGAAATGCGGCAGAAGTGGCAAAGATTGAACTTAGTAGTTCTCAAGAAACTAAAATAACTCTTCCTTATATTTGCACAGATGCTTCAGGACCAAAGCATTTAGATTTATCAATGACTAGAGCAACTCTTGAAACTATTTGTGAGCCAATATTTGAAAGACTTAAGGGACCAACAAAACAAGCACTTAAAGATTCAAAGCTTGCTAAGATTGACAAAGTTATTTTAGTTGGAGGAAGTACAAGAATACCTAAAGTTAGAAGTATTGTTCAAGAAATTACGGGTTTAGTACCTGACACATCAATTAATCCTGATGAAGCTGTTTCTTTGGGTGCGGCTATTCAAGGAGGAATTATAAGCGGAGATATAAAAGATATATTATTACTGGACGTTACTCCACTTACTTTGGGAATTGAAGTTATGGGAGGATTGCGTGCATCTTTGATTGAAAGAAATACTACTATTCCTACTAAGAAGAGTCAGGTATTTACCACAACTATGGACAATCAGCAATCGGTTAATATTCATGTATTGCAAGGTGAAAGAGAAATGGCTGATGATAATATTTCATTGGGTATGTTTGATTTACATGGAATTTTACCTGCACCTAGAAGTGTTCCTCAGATAGAAGTTTCATTTGATATTGACACTAATGGTATTGTAAAAGTTTCTGCAAAAGACCTTGGAACAGGTATAGAACAAAAAATAATTGTTACTGGTGGCTCTTTGACTGAAATGGAAATAAAGAAAATGGTTAAAGATTCTGAGAAATATAGAGAAGAAGACCAAAGAAAAAGAGAGAATATAGAAACTAGACAGGAAGGGGAAGCTATAATTCATGCAACTGAAAAAATGATTGCTATGTATAAAGATAAAGTAGATGCTGACACTATAAACACAATCACAAGAGAAATTGAAGAACTAAAGGTATTGGTTAGGGATAATAATTCAAAAGCAATTAGAATAAAGATACAAAGTCTAGAAAAAGTTTCGCAAGAAATAGGAATAAAAATATATCAACAGAATGCTGCTGAAGCTGCGAAAAATAAGAAAGTTATTAGTCTTTAGTTAGATTTTCTTGTTTGAGTGTACAACTTTTTCTGAAATTCGTTGGCTCATGACATAATTACAGAGAATTCTGATAATCGTATCATCCTTTCGCAGAATTCTCTGGACAGGGAACTCTGTACAAAACATGATACAACCAACAGAATTCCATGTATCTCTATATATTAATTATTTTTTATTGGTTTAAATAAATTTATATTCTAATTAGATAATAATTATAAACTGACTGGATTTGCATTTAATGGGGCTTCATAGTCTAGTGGTAGGACAAATCTTTCACGTGGATTGGGCAGGGGTTCAATTCCCCTTGGGGCCATTTTAGATTAAAACTGGACGTATCAGGAAAAGAGATAATTGATAAGTTTATAGAATTAGTTTATTCAATTTTCAAAAAAGAGATCTTAGATTTCCTAAATATACCTTATTTTCTTTAGGATTTCTTAAGTCTTCTGTAGGCGCCCAAGTAGCAAATTCTTTCTGATTTAAATTAAATGGTCCTGGAGAAATATTACAGAAAATTGAATCTGGTTCTAATGCAAAACATGAATGCCAAATTCCTCCATTAACTAAGTGATAGTTTGTTCTTTCCCTACTTAATATAAATTTTTCATGAAGCTTTCCTTGTTTATCAAATGTGACTAGTGCAATACTTCCCCTTATGGGCATCCAAACTTCTTCAGCTTGATGTCTGTGTGGTTGTACATAACTTGCTGGTTGAATAGCATTATATAGTATCTGAAATCCTTTATAATTTTTATCTGTTAGAGGCATCGCAACTCTTCCTCTTTGTGCGGTTCTTGATTTTTCAACTAATGCATCTAAATCATTGTTACTTATGTCTAACTGGTTTTTCATATAAATTGCTACTAAGAGGGGTTTTTAAATTCTTGCTTTTGTTACTTCTTAATAGTTATAAAGATAAGTTGTATAAAAATTAGATAAATGCAAGTTAGGAAACAATAAAGAGTATAAAAAAAGATTGAAAACTAATTCATACTTTCACGTGAGGAAGGCAAGTATCTCCCTTGGGGCCATTTATTCTCTTTTTGACCTTAGAGGTCCAAGGTTAGGAATTATAATTTCTCCAGTTATATGGCTCCTATCTTTTCCAACATAAATTCTATTGCCCTCTGCAGATTGAGATACTAAAGCAGAATAATTTTCTAGTGCTCTTCGAATTACTTCCGTTCTAGAAGCCGCGCCAGTTGCTTCCAAGAGTTCAGCTAAACGGGATTCATCAACGCCAGGTAACTCTAAATTAAATCGATATTTTTTGGGCATAAAAATTCAATTAGGAAGGTGTTTTTAAATGTTCCGAGTTAAAAGGGAAGATTTATTTAGTATTATCTGAAAGATGAATTATGGATGAAGTATTTTTTCAGGAATTGCGAAAGAAAGTAAAACCTTATTTTATCGAGGGAGGAAGTCATGCGTTTGATCATGTTGAGAGAGTTTACAATCTTGCATTGAAGTTAGCTAATACTGAGAAAAATGTGGATTTAGATGTGCTTAAGGCGGCAGTTTTACTTCATGATGTTGCTAGACAAAAAGAAGATAAAAAAGAATGCGAATGCCATGCGGAAGAAGGTGCGAAGATGGCTGAAAAAATTTTGAATGAGATGAATTTTCAAGAAGATAAAATAAAAAAAGCTTCTTATGCCATTTATGTGCATAGACATAGTAAAGGAATGAAGGCAGAAACGAAGGAAGCTGAAATTCTTCAGGATGCAGATAGACTTGATGCACTTGGAGCGATTACAATTGGAAGAATGTTTTCTAGTGGAGGAGAATTAAATCGTCCGTTGTATAATCCTAGTGTTCCTCTTGGAGATAAATCTGCTAAGTTTGAGACTTCTACTCTTCATGGATTTTATACTAAGATATTCAAGATAAAACCTGAGTGTTTTAATACTGATGAGGCAAAGAAAATTGCTAAGGGGAGATATAAGTTTGTTGAGGAATTTGTGGATAGATTTTTGAAAGAGTGGAATGGAGAATTATAATTAATATTTTTCTAAAAAATGCGGGCTTCGAAAGGTTTAAAAATTGTTTCAGATGAAGATTTTTAAATGGAAGTCGCTCAGAGCGAGTTCTAAGAAGATTAAAATGACTACCACTTCACATATAATTTCAAGCGAAAGAGAATTATTAGCTCTTAAAGGAGATTTTACAGAGTCTGTTAAGGTTACATTTCCTGATGAATCTAGTCCTCCTTTTTTGAGTGGATGGTATGTTTTTGAGAGATTGCCTGATAATAATTTATTTGTTAGAAAACGCCAAGATAATGGACTAATAGAAATAATAAGTTGTAGAACAAGATATTTACAATTTGATAGAAATCTGGGAATATTGCCTAATAATCTTTATTATGCCTATAGTCCTATGGGATTAAGAAGCGAGACAGAATATGCCTTAATGAAAAAAAGATTAGAAACAATTGGTGAGTGGCGAGAATAATATTTTTAATTGAGAATTATGATATTTAAAAAATGTGATATTTCTGATTTGGATGTTTAACTGAAAAGTTATCAAACTAGAACTGGAAGATATTGGGCTAAAGAATTAAACTCGTAGGGAACTAAAGATTCTAGTCCTTTGAAAACGAGTTTTTTGTTTAGATTAGAAATGCCTTCTCTTACTCCTACTCCTGCGATAGACAAAGGGACAACGATTAATGAAGGGGAATAAATAAGAAAGTCTTTGACTTCTTGGAGAAGGTTAGATTTTTGAGAGTAGGAAATATCTGTATCCATGGATGTTTGATTGATTTTGATTTTTTAAGTTTTATTATGCTGTTAAATAGCTAATCCTCTAAGGAGATAACCGACTCCGAATGCTAAACTTGCTGCAATTCCTCCAATTATTAGCGTTTCCAATGCTGAATGAATTGGATGTTTCTTTACAACTTCTCCTCTAATCCACCCTACAAATAAAAATGCAAAAACAGTTAAGATTATCGAATACTTAAATTGATTTGGAAGCAAAGAGGGATAAATTAACGCAAGAAGAAAAGAGATAAGCGGAATTAAGCCTATTAACATAAATGAAATAAATGTTGCTAATCCTGTTTTTAGGGGATGTTTGAATTCTGGTTCGTTAGTATCAACTTTATGTAATTCGATATGAGACTTATTGGATAAATAATTTGAGACAGCCATAGAAAATCCATCTCCAAAAAGATTTGCAAAACCTAAGATTATAACTATTCCTGGATTGAGGGATGCTCCGATTGCTCCCGCAACAACTGCAAAGGTAGTAACTGAACCATCAACTCCTCCGTAGACAAATTCTGGAAGATATTTTCTATAGACTCCTGCGTTTATTCCCCCTTCTGAAGACATAGAAAGAGTAAGGTGATTTGGTATATAAATCTTGCATCAAGTTCCTGGGCATAGTCATATTTAAAAATGAAGATTTCTGAAAATGAAAATGAGTAGATTTGATGAACTTAAAAAAGACCTTGCTTATTGTTTGATACTTGGAGGAGTTGTTGGTTTGGCTGGATTAACTCGGAAAGATTCTCATGCATTTAGTTATAATGGATGTTTGGACAGTATGCCTGGATATGAATGTAGTGTAATAGTTGATAAGAATGGAAGAAAAGTTGAAAGAAAGATGATTGCGTTACATAAACTTGAAGATGGAAGAGAGGTTGCTTATGTAACTGCTAATTGGAATTTAGATTCTGGAGCGTGGAATATTCAAACTAATAGAACTGAGAGAGAAGGAGCAGTAGATAGATGTATTACCCCCGATCTTTGTGATAGAATTTATAGGGAAGCAGTTAGAGCAAAAGAAAAAGCGAATAATATAAAGTAATCTTGATTAAAATTTTAAGGAGGTTAACATGGAAAATATAGGAATATTTGCTTTGATAGTATTGGTTTTTGCTTCGATTAAAATTATTACGATTTTAATAAGTCCTAAGTCTTGGTTAAATTTTATTGACCGACTTTGGAATAATCCTAAATTGGTAATGGTTGTTGCTTTAATCGGATCAGTTTGGGTTTATTCTGAATTGATAAAAGTTATAAGTATAAAAGAAATTTTTGCAACTATTTTGTTAGTAGCATTGCTTTCTGCATTAACTATGGCCGTGTATGCTAAGGAGTTTGTTGCGATGGCACATAAGTTACTTAGCAATGGAGCATTAAGAAAAGGATGGTTGGCTATACTTATCTGGGCAATATTAATAGTTTTAGGATTTTTAAGTCTATTTTGAGGGGTTTGAAATAGATTTAAATAGTAGTTTTTTTATTTATATTTATGACAAAGGAAAAAATTCCTCAGAAGATTGATTCTGTTCCTGTTTCAATGCCTGTAGCACCGAATAATTTAATTGGAGCCATGGCACCTAATGCTAAACCTATGGTAAATAATATGATGGGGTATAATGCAATGCCTAAGCAGGTGGCTGAGCAGAAAATGGAAGCTATTGATTTTAATGCTTTGAAAACAAAGCTTGAAGATTTTAAGAAGAAAGTTACTAAAAAATATTCTTTTGTAACGGCTATGGTTTTATTAGCTCCTCAAGCTGCTCCTTTAATTGAAGAAGATGAACAATTGCCAAAGGAAGTAGTTGATTCAAGGCCAATGCATCTAGTGGTATTAGTTCCAGAAGAGCAATATAAAGAAATTCCTAAAATTAAGCCAGAGATATTGAAACTTGCTAAAGAAACTAAGGAAAATATCTGGGTGCATATAAAGACCGAAGTAGATTTGTGGAATTATGGATTAGATTCTAAGTTTGATATGCTAGATATTGTTAGTCAGGGATTTCCATTGTTTGATAAAGGATTTTTAGGAGCATTAAGAGTTGCAAGTATTCACAAGACTTTGGTATTGAGAAAATTCGATAAATATGTTGCCAGTTATTTCATGTGTGGTTCATTAGTTAGAGGAACTGCAACTGCAGATTCTGACGTTGATGTGTTTGTTGTTATTGATGATACTGATGTAAAGAGAATGAATAGAATGGAGTTGCTTGAGAAATTGAGAGCAATGATTTATGATTATATTAGAGAGGCAACTGCATTAGCTGGAGTAAAGAATATCCTGAATGTTCAGGTTTCATTGTTGACTGATTTCTGGCAGAGAGTTAGAGATGTTGAACCAGTTGCGTTTACGTTTATTAGAGATGGTATTCCTTTGTATGACAGAGGAGTATTCATTCCTTGGAAACTTCTTTTGAAGATGGGAAAGATAAAACCTAGCGCAGAAGCCATAGACTTGTATATGAAACAGGGAGACCAGACAAATGAATTTGTAAAAAGAAGGTTGTTGGATTCTATGGTGGATATTTATTATGGAATTGTTACACCAACGCAGGCAATGTTTATGCTTGCTGGAGAAACGCCTCCAATTCCAAAAGTTATTGCTCAAGAGGCAAAAAAGATTTTGGTTGATAAATATGGACTAATGGGTGAGAAAGATTTGAAGATTCTTGAAAAGGCAGTTCATTTGTTCAAGCAGTATGAATATGGAAAATTGAAAGAATTTCCTGGAACTGATGTGGATAAATTCTTGAAAGAATGTCTTGAGTATAATAAGATGCTTAAGCAGTTGAGAGCAAAGCTTGAGAAGAAAATGCAAGCAAAGAATGCAGTTGAATTGCATAGTGAGATTGTTAAATTGTTGACTATATTTTTCGGAAAGAAGCCTGAATCAACATTGTTTAAGATGTGCGAAGATAACATGATAAAGAAAGGAAAGTTGCAATCTAGATTTTCTAGGGTAATTAGAGAAATGAAAATTGTTGATAAAAAAGCTAAGGAAGGGAAAATGAGTTTTATGGAATTTGATTCTGCAAAGAAAGATATGCTTGAATTTATTAGTGCATTAGTTGAATATGGACAGAGAGCGGATATTATTAAAACTTCAAAAGGAACTATGCAGATAAGATATGGAAATAGAACTGCTGAACTTGTTCTTTTGGGAGATAAAAATTTCTTAATCGAAGGAAAAGATATTAAGAAGATTGAAGGAGATAAAATTGTTGCTTCAACTAAAGAAGAATTTGAAAAAGTTTTGCAGGAAAATCAAGGTAAGTTAAACACGCAGATTTCTGATAAAGTTTTCAAAGTGCTTGAAAAGACATTGGGTAGTTTTGAGATTGGTTTCTAGGGAAAGATTTTAATATCTTTAAATTGCTTCGGAAATATGGATGAAAATTCTAGAATTAACCTCGAAGCTGGAGATTGGTATACCCTATTAGCAAGACAAGAAATTCAGCACAGAAACTTTGGAGATGCAAAATATCTTATAGATATCGCTAGAGCATTTTATTCAGGTATGGTAGAAATAGATAAAAATAGATTAGCAGTTTGTTCTGAATTGTCTACCCGATTAGGAATATGGATAATGGATGAATTTTTAGAGGTAGTAAGAGAAAAAGGATTGAAATTGACAGAAGAGAATGTAAGTCCATTGTTGGAAGAACATTCTCCTTCACTGGTAAGATTGAACTCAATTAGAACAATAATTACGGAATAAATCAAGTCTCACCAATAACGTTTAAAAAGGGTGTTTTCTAAGCTCAAACATGAAAGGAATATTAGTTCAATTTAGAAGAAGTAGAAAAAGAATCCACGAGAAACATTATCTATTTGACTTTGGAATGAAGAACAGAGAAGAAGCTAAGAAGATGATTGGTAAAGTAATTACTTGGAAATCTCCTTCGGGAAAGAAAATGACTGGAAAAATTAGTGATGCTCATGGAAATAAGGGGCTTGTTAGAGCAATATTTGAGATTGGATTACCTGGACAAGCAATGACTAATGAGGTAGAGGTAAACTAATGACATTAAGAAAAGCTGGTGCATATTCTAGAAAAATAGGCCGAGCATTTACAAGAATTTCTAAAAATAAAAGTAAATCTTATATTAAAACAGTTCCATTTATTAAAGTTGTAAAATTCCATGTTGGAAGTCAAAAAGATTATGCTGACGGAAAGCATACCTATGCTGTGAGTATGATTTCTCAGGAAGATGTTCTTTTGAGAGACACTGCAATTGAAGCAGCAAGAATGTTGTTAACAAAAGTTATGGATGAAAAAGCATTAGGACAATATTACCTTGCGGTTAAAGTATTTCCACATCATTTTCTAAGAGAGAACAAATTGGCTGCAGGAGCAGGAGCAGACAGAATGGCTACAGGAATGACTCAATCATATGGAGTTATTGTTGGAAGAGCTGCAAGAGTAAAAGCAAATCAAGCAGTATTTTTCATATCTTGTGCAACTGATAAAGTTGCAAGAATGGCAAGAGATGCTTTGCAGGCAGCAAAGGCAAAAGTGCCTTTCCAAACTAAGCTTGTTTTTGAGAAATTAGACAAATAGTTTCTTGTTGGAAAAGATTAAAAACCTTCTAGGAGTTCTTTATATTGTGAGTTTGAATCATTTTCAAATGAGGTGTTTTTATCTTCAGAATCGAAGAGTGCGCGAGAATTGTTGTGTTCATCCATATTTGCATCTGAATGTCCTTTAACCATTAAATATCATATTCATAGGAAATATATAAACGTAATGAATGAATCAAAATGACCTTGAAAGAAAAACAAAAGAAACCAAAGCTGGACTTCAAGTATAACCTTAAGGTTTATTGGAGCTTCCTGAGAAATTACAAAGTCATAGTTGGAACTTTAGTCGTAATGGTATTGATTATGGAAAGTTTTGCAGCGATAGACAGATATTTATTCAAAGTCTTGTTGGATAAGGGAGCATTATTTGTTGATAAAACCCTTTCTTTAGGAGATTTTACTAATGTAGTATTAGGGATAGTAATTATTTTTGGTTCGATTGGATTATTTAGATCATTTATAACTTGGAATAGAATAAAATCAATAAACATACTCAGTGGAAAAATAATTCAAGACTTAAAAACTAGATTTTTTAATCATATTGTAACCTTATCGCATAGTTTCCATACTACTCATAAAACGGGTTCTTTGATTGCGAGACTTGGAAGAGGGGCAGGGGCAATAGATAACGTTACAGATTTCTTGGTTTTTGATTTATTTGTCGTAGTATTTCAAGCGGTAATACTTATTGGTTCATTTATTTATTTTGAATGGCAAACGGCAATTGTTTCTACTATAATGATTGGTATTTATGTAGGTTATCAATTAATTATTCAGAAAAAACAAAGAAAAGCAAATCAAGAGATGAATAGAAATGAAGATATAGAAAAAGCAAATGTTTCGGATATATTCATGAATATAGATTCGATAAAATATTACGGAAAAGAAGATTTGATAAAACAAAAATATGCTAATCTTACTGACAATACTAAAAATGCAATGATGGGATATTGGGATTATTTCAAATTAATGGCTTCTGGGCAGAATATACTTTATGCATTAAGTGTTATTTTAGTTATGTATTTTCCAGTTAGTGGATTTTTAGCAGGAGAAGTTTCTATAGGAACTATATCTTTTATTTATTTGACTTATTCTGGATTGTTCTGGAGAGTTGATAATTTTGTTAATAGCTTGAGGGCAGTAAATAGGGCATTTGTAGATTTCAATGACTTATTCCAATATGGAAAGATTGAGCAGGAGGTAAAGGATATTGAAAATGCTTCTAATATAAAAATAAAAGAAGGAAGAATTGAATATGAGAATGTTGGTTTCAAGTATAATGCGAGAAGTATTCTGAAGAATTTCAATTTGAATATACGTCCTGGAGAGAAGGTTGCATTAGTTGGGCACTCTGGAAGTGGAAAGACAACTCTGGTTAAATTGTTGTATAGACTTTATGATACTCAGACTGGAAGTATAAAGATTGATGGTAAGAATATCAAAGATGTTAAACAAGAATCGTTAAGAGAAGAATTGAGTATTGTTCCTCAGGAATGTATTTTGTTTGATGATACTATTTACAATAATATCAAATTCTCTAGAGCAGATGCAACAAGAGAAGAAGTACTGAGAGCGATAAGATTTGCTCAGCTGGATAAGATAATCTCTAATTTTCCTTACAAAGAGAATACTATTGTGGGAGAAAGAGGAGTTAAGTTGTCTGGGGGAGAAAAGCAAAGAGTAAGTATAGCCAGAGCAATATTAGCAGATAGAAAAGTTCTGGTATTGGATGAAGCAACTTCTTCACTTGACTCGCAAACTGAACATGAGATACAGAGAGATTTGGTTAGATTAATGGAAGGAAGAACTTCAATAATTATTGCTCATAGATTGTCTACAATTATGCATGCTGATAAAATAGTCGTGTTGGATAATGGGAAGATTGTTCAGATTGGAAAGCATGAGGATTTGATTAGGAAACCTGGGCAGTATAGAAAACTTTGGGATTTGCAGAAGGGCGGATATATAGGGGATTAAATTCTTAATAGTTCTTCTATGGAATATATTTTTACAATATTTTGTTCTTTTAATTTTTTATCGTTACTCCAAATTGGACAATTAAGCATAACTGCCAGTGCAAAATAAGCAGAATCTTTTTCATCTGGAGAAATTGCGTTTCCGTTATCCATAAATGGAAGTATTTCTATTATCGAAATAGTGTTTATGATTTCTTTGAAGATTTTGAGAATGTCGTAAAATTCTTCTTTAGTTTTATGGGTCTTTTCTAGAATATACTTCTCATATTTTGCAAATTCAGTAAATATGAATTCAGGAGCATAAAAACGATACAAGGGATTTAACAATAATTTTGCAGTATTCCCTGTCTTGATTAAAGCACTAAATAATATATTTGCGTCTATTACTAAGTTCATTTTTTGAATCTTTTTGAAAGATTAAGATTAACTTTTCTCCCTAAGTCTATTGCTTCTTCTTCAGATATTTCACTTTCTTTTGAAAATTCATGGAATTTTTTAAGTAATTCTAATCTTTTTTTTATTGCTACTCGAGCTATCTCGCTCCAATTTATTTCTGGAAAAGATTCCATCTCATATCTTATATCTTCAGGTATTGCTAAGGTCATACTTACCATACGTTTTATACGTATAATATGTTTATAAACGTTTTGATTAGATTAGTCTAGAACTGGAAGTTTTTGGTTTTATCGCAAAGAATCTAAATCCATGTAATTCATCTTCTCTCATTGACAAAACTCGAAATCCAGTTTCTTTTAATGCATTAGTTACTTCTTCACGAGTATATGCTGCCATAAAGGACATTAGAGCACAGGCAGTTACATTTAGAGATTCGAGATACGTTCTAGCTTCTGATTCAGACTTATTTTTTCTTACTTTTCTAACTAAATCTGTTAAAATTTTTATTCTAGGATTGTTTTTATAGAACTCATTGTAGAACCTAGATCTATCTAAATCATATCCCAAAAAAGAACCTTGCGGTTTTAGTGAATTATAAACTTGCACTAATGCTCCTTTCAAGTTAGGTAGATGATGAAGCATATCTTTAACCAGAATACACCCAACATCTCTATGTCTTTGAGATATGGATGAAATATCTCCAAGTTGAAAAGAAAGATTGGGTAGGTGATTGTTATTATCTTGTGCATATTGTATAACTTGGGTATCAATATCTTCCCCTATAATTCTTGTCTTGGGCAATTCTTTTGCGATATGCCAGGTAAAATTTCCTATTCCACAACCTGCTTCAATTAGGCTAGTAGGTTCATGTAAATTCAAATCTCTAACTGCCTTAGCCATTTCCGCATATTTTGGAGCAAGCATATGAGCTGTTTCTTTTGCAGCTTCGGCATAGGAGTTATCAAAAATAGCTCCGTCTAATTCTGGAAGTCTTTGAGGAAGGGGTTGTGAGGTTTTCATTTTTCTAATACTTCCACTTGTTGAGGGTCTAATGTTTTCTTTTGGTTGGAAGTGTGTGAATCAAAAAAATCTGAAACTTTATATTCTCTATTCAAATCAATTGCATATTTTTGGATTGCTCTTTGATCTGATCTAAGGGGAGGATTATCTTCATTTAGATCTACGCCAAGAGTTTCAAATAATTTCTTTTTAATCAATGTATAATTGCCAATTAAACACTCCTGTTTATGACAACACGAATTACATATTGGATCATTTGGCTGAGTTGTAAACTTCAAACGAGATTGTGGATTTTGCATTATTCCTTCTGCAATGTCCAACATTCTTTCAAGAGTATCTAAACTATAAAGCTTATTTGGACCATAAGCTCTGCTTAAGAAGTCGTTTTGCATAACTTCTCGCTTAGTTAATCCCCAAGATTTATATTGTTCTAGTATTTCAATGAATCCTTTCAAGGTACCTATATGGTGCGGTCTTAATAATAAATAGTCCATGTTATTTTTTTAATTGCACCTGATTACTGCAAGGAATTTTTTGAGTTTTATTTGAATGCCAGAATGAGCGGTCTCTTGTAATTGCTAGAGTGTAGGGAGATAATTTTTCTATGGAAATTGTGTCGGAATTACCTGGTTCAAATTCATAGGTAAGAGAATATTTTGTGTCCTCTGGTGTTAATTTAGCTACTTGTTCTGTGTTTTTTAGAGTATACCCTCTAGAGGTATAAAAGTTATGAATTTCTTCATTGAGCCTTTCTGGGTGAACTACTCCAATAAATACCTCTGAGTCGTTTTCAAAAGTATGAATTCCTCCAAGAGCGTCTGCTAGATGTTCGGTGACTACTAGATGCGGTGAATATATCTCTCCTTGAGGGGGTGTGGTGTTCATAACCATTTAGTTTATATAGGATTATTTAAGAGAGTGACCCTATACCGGAATGATTATAAACTCTAATTTCTTCTAAT
>JBBSYD010000033.1:0-5271 GCA_038045425.1 Nanobdellota archaeon
TTTGCATTTAATGATCTAGATTTCTATTCAAAAATCTATTTGGGATGTAGCCTCATCCGTACTAAGAGTTAAGTACTCATCTCTCCAACAAATGGATGCATAAGTTTTATCTCTAGATTCCTGAACTAACTCAGGGTTTGTTCCAATATACTGCTCTTTCAATTGTCTCATAGTTACGGAAACAATATCCATGTTGCCTAGTCTCAATGCATTTTCCTTTAGAGGCTCTCTTAAATCTGGTTCCAACGTTTGTCTCCACCTGCGCCTTTCACTATGGTTAGACCCGAAAGTGTCTTTTATATAGGGTAAATTCAAAAAGTATAAATTACATTTTACTATGGACGTATGATAATTACCATTAAAAATTGCAGGGTTTATTTCTCCAACAATCCAAGGCCATTGTTCATCAAAGATTACATCCACTATCTCGGGAATTTTCTTTAATCTCTCAATCATCATTTGATCCATCTTTTTATTATGTAATTCATACATATAAATTCTTCTATTTTATCGCACCATCCTCTTTACTCAACAGCCAAAACAACCAAAACCCAGTTCGCTTTGATTTATATTCTTCCTGTAGTAAAGCTGTAGAAGTTGCATCCCTTTAATTCAACCGAAATATATAACTCCCGGACCAGGAACCCCTCATCCGAACGGGGCTCTGAGAAGTTGATAGAATCTCCTAATTTCTTCAGGTCTAATAAACAAAGGATTCTAATTTCCTAAGGACACAATCGACATAAGCGATTCTACCAATTGTGCTGTTTCTATTTAAAGAACGAGCTGCGCCTAACATCTCAAGCTCATCTAACGAATCTTTAGTCTCTTTAACTTCAACAGAATACTCCACTACCCTTTCTTCAGGTAATAAAGATATTTTTGGAGTAAATGCTCTATCAATAGAATTTAATTTGTTTCTAGCTCTTGGAATATAATTATTAACTAACCCATACACTCCTTTCTCATCTGCAACACTTTTAATAACCTCAAGTGTAATGTCTAATAATTAAGGACTGATTGATATCATAATTTTTCATTAAGATTGTAATTTTTAAATATATGTTTTTTATAATTCCAAAACTCCTACCGAACTATGGCCTCAGACCAAACTTATAATCAAAACAAGAAATACCGAATTAAAACTTATCTCAATAAACGCCATTTATCTTTAATATCGCCAAGATATTTATCACAGCATATACTACATTCATCAAAACTAATCCATAGTGCTTATATTTCAAAGCAAATCCAATCCACAGAAAGTTTGCAACAGTCCAGATATAAAAAGAATTATCAAACCCATCAAATAATATCTTGGCATTCATAACTGCCCCCGTAATACTCAATGCCGTAGCAATCCACTCAAGAATATGGTGCTTAAGTTTTTTCTCAATAACGTGTATAGTTGTAAAATTATCTAATCCTCTTTTCTTAACACTCCCTTTATTCATATTATCATAAAGAAAGATAGCTTTAAAAGTACTTCTATGTAAGTTTTCGTAATTTTAAAAGTGTAATAAACTTATTTAAAATTCGCATTTCTGTTTATTTTATGGAAATTAATATGGGCCTTGAATTAGCTAGAATACATGCACACTTATGCGGAGATGGATCTGTATTTATCTATCCAACAAAAGCAAAGGATAGAAATTTAACTGGAGGAATAGAATATTCTAATAAAAATCAGAAGTTATTAGACAGTTTTAGAAAAGATTTTTCAAAATTGTTTAAAGTTAAGATGAAAATGCGTAAAAATATCTCAGTAAGCATAAGAAGTGTAACAAGAGCAAGAGACTTTTTAGATACTTTCGGTAGTTTTTCATCTAAAGAATGGAAAATTCATCATTCTATAAAAAATTCAAATAGTAAAATAAAACTCGAATGGTTAAAAGCGTTTTTTGAGGACGAGGCTTATCATGAAAAAAGGTATAATCGTTTAAAGACAAAATCTGTAAATTTCGAAGGATTAAAAGAAGCTCAAGAAATGCTCAGTTCAATAAACATTAATTCTAGTTTAACTGGCCCAAATTGCGACAATTCTTATTATTTGACAATTCCTCAGTTTGATACTATAAAAGAATTCAAAGGATTTGTAAAAGAACCTATCAGAATATAGGTAGGTTTATAAGCAGTTTAGGGTTTCATTTTTTATAGCGCGGTAGAGCAGCCCGGAGTGCTCGCGAGGCCCATAAATTCGAGATAGCCGAGAATTATCGGAAATCGAAGATTTCGGAAACCTCGAGGTCGCATGGTTCAAATCCTGCCCGCGCTATTCAAATTCTTTAGAATATTTATGGGCAGGAGGTCAATAAACTTTTAATATCTCTAATTATTCCTTTTATTATGGATTACGTAAAAGTTCACTACAGGCGAATAAAAATCTTCAAATTTATTCCAACTCCATTTTATCACACATTTTTGGAAATAGAATTAAACGGAAAAAATAAAATAATAGGATATTATAACAAAGATTCAAAGTCCAACAGCACAAAATTTCTTGTTTCCATATTTAAATTTGTAAAAGGAGAAGTAATACCAGATACGCAAGTTATGGACACGGGAATTATCATTAGCAAAGATTCAAAGAAAATAAAAAAGCTTCTCAAAGCAATAAATTCAACAAAATGGACAGATTATCATGCTCTCAAGAAAAACTGTTTTGATTGGAGAAACACAGTTCTAAATAAAGCAAATATTCCAGTTCCAAGAGATAAATGGTGGAAAAAGGCTGGCTAATTATACTCTATTTAAACTTGAATAACCTCTTCAAGTCTTCTTGTCTTACTATTTTCTATAATTGCTTTATATGCTCTATATGTTTCATACAAGTCACCTTTATGAACTATTTCCGTCGGGCTATGCAAACTTCCAGCAGGAACGCCTATATTTATAGTGGGGATTCCTCGTCTCACAAAGAAACCGTTCATAGTTTCAGTATGACTAGCTTCATCTGCTGGAAGCACAACCCCCACGGTTTGAGATAATATCCTTCTACCTTTTAAAGAGGAATATACATAATCTACAACATATGGCGAAATCTGATCTGCAGTAAATGTACCATCTCCTCCATAAATAAATGTTCCAAAACCTAATCTTGGAGAGTTATGCACGTCAATTAAATCAATTTCTTTTGAAGTAGCACCAACATCAACATCTCCATCTATTGCAAGGGATTTACCAAATATTTCCAATTTTTTAGCTTGAGTAATATCTTCAAGACGACCTGCAATTCCTTCTTTTAGTAATATGTTATTTAAAACTCTTTCAAAGAACATTCCATTGGCCCCTCCAGGGCCATCACTCCCGCATTCTTCTTTATCAAATCCTAAAACTAATAATGCATGATAAGGATTAGACTTAAAAAATGATTGAACTGCAGCATATACTACTACACGATCATCGTGTCCATATCCGGTTAAATAATAATTACCTATCTCTTCAGATTTAACTGTAGGGGTAAAATAGATTGCAGATCTACCAAAATCTTCTTTAGTTCTCAGTCCCAGCCTTTTAATAAATGAATTTTTATCTCTAAATCCAGTAACTAAATTCAATTCTTCTTGAAGATGTGCTTCTCTAAAAGATACGTCTCTAGCAGCCCGTTTATCAGTATGGGCGCATACTTCCGGGCTATACACTTTAAGCTTAGGCAGTTTAATCCTTTTACTATCAACAACTGTCCATCCTTGTAATTCCAAATTAGTTCCAACCCATTGATGATTATTAATACCTCCGTAACCCATTACCTTTATTTCCAACCCCGTGTGTAACTCTTTATTATTAGGATCCCATTCTAAAAATTCAGGATTCACTTTTGCTCTAAGACAAGGAGAATCAGTATGGGTATAAATTATAGTCATACCAGAATTTATTGTTGCTTGTCCAGGAGAAAACAAAGCAAAAGCAGTTCCATCCTGATTAGTGTACATTGTTCTTTCAGGATTAGTAGGAGATTGTTTTAAAAACTCTCTTCTAATATTTTCAACAACATCCGGAGCTATTCGTACATCATCCAAGAATTTAAGATAATTATTTGCAAATTTGTCACAACTTATTTTCCCCTGTTTAGAAAGATGATCATAGGCAGGATGCTCTCTAACCAGTTGCGACTTATCAATTCCATTTAATGGATCTGCAGTAGTAAGCCCGCGCCTATATTTTACAATACTCATAAAAATTTCATTAAAACACACTTTTTAAATTAATATGTATAACAGGATATAATTCTAATTTATATATTTTATTTAATTTCTTCAAAAAATCATTCTTTTACAATCTTTGACCCTAGAACGTAACTTATTAATAATTATAGAGAGCTTTGAATAACCCTCGTATTTCACAATTTTAAACAGGTTTTCAAAGCGATTCTTCGAGGATTTGAGGGTTTTTCCAAATCCTCTATATTCTCTTCTTTCACAATAGTGCAAAATCTTAAGCAGGAATAAGATATAATATTTTCAAAATACACTCAATAAGACATAATTAGCAGATAATAATTTTTTTTAATGAATATATTATTTAAAGAGTAGTTTAGATTCATTTTCAAACAAATTTATGCACAAGGTACCCAAATAATCTATCTGCTTCAGGCGTATCTGCCAGTTTAACCGTGCAACGATTAACTGCTCCAGGTTTAGGAAACTTCAAATCACTATCAGCATAAGTTGTTTCCCATACGCTTCTAAATATCTCTCTACCATCAAGCCTAAGTAAATTAACTGCCCTCATCATTCCAGTTCCTAAAGACAAATGGTGGATGAAAACAAGAAATTAATATTCCAGTTCTATTCTCGTCTTTGTCTTGGCCGTTTGCTCATTTCTCTATCAAGTCTTTCAAATATCCTTTTTCCAATATCTCTATGATGAAACCTAATTGGGCTCATAGTGGTCTTTACTTTAGGTTCTCCATCTTGAACTGGTAATCTTGAATCTCCCGCAGGTCTATATGTCTGCTTCCAACTACTTTCTATTACTCTTTTCCCATCTATTTTTAGAATAAGACCGTAGGTCATAGTTCCATTTCCTTCACTAACAGTATTAATCTCATAGTTTTCTATGGCTGTACTTCCAACCCCATTAACTTTCATTCCAAGAACTTCTTCGGCTACTCTTCTTAGTCTTCCTTCGCCAACGAAATAGTTTCTTTTCATCTCGTAAATAACACTAATTTTTTTTGCTTATAATTTTATGCAATATTCAAAATATATTTCACAAACCGGCTACATCCCAAATAAGAAATTCTAGTCAATAAACAAGTTTAAATATACA
>JBBSYD010000034.1:0-15126 GCA_038045425.1 Nanobdellota archaeon
ATGTTCAATCAAATAAGAAACCTAATGCCTAATTTTTAGGGAATTTTGGAAATTAGATTTCAATAAAGAATTTTTTTCTCAGTAATTTTATTTTGACCAATAAATATTACTTCTTATTATATTATAAGTTATCTTTTTAGTATCATATAGATAGGATAAAAATGCTAAGATGGTTAATCTTTTTATTAAGTAGTCTTGCAAGTTTTTAATATGTACTTTTTTCTTTTCAAAAATCTTGGTAATTATCTCTTCTGTTGAATTTGGAGAATTTAATATTATTAGTATTTCTGTACGTAACTCATTGAGAGATTTTTCATTTTCATTTAGATGTTTGGCTATATTCTTTGTTGCTCCATAATGACTTAAAACGAAGATCTTATTCTTTATACTTTTTAATTTCTTTAAAGTTTCCTTTATCTTTGCAAGATCACAATATAATGGAATGTTATGCTTTAAAATATCAGTAGTTGCTAATATCCCATCACCACAGAATAGTACGTTATTAACTTCTATGCCTATATGCTGAGGAGTATGTCCTGCTAAGCTTATTATTTTTATATTTTTATTACCAAACTGATAATTCTTATTGATTTCTAATTTTTTAGAGATATTACTAGATTTTACTAAGATATTCTTGTTTATAGTTTCTTTGGGAGGTTTTGCTCCCGAATAAAATAAATAACCTTCTATTGCAGGACAGCTGATTAAAGCTTCTTCAAATTTTGCTGCAAATATTTCTGATTTTGCGATCTTCTGAATATAGCTATTTCCGCCAATGTGGTCAGTATGAAAATGTGTGTTGATTATAATTTCTGGTTCTAAATTATTCATTCTTAATTTATTTATTATCTTTTTAGCATCTTTATCATCTAATCCGCTATCAATTAATATACACTTTGAAGGCTTATGACGTATCACTCCTATTATTCTCTTAGATTCCCCAAGATTATTAATTTCTATTAGATAAACGTCTTTTGAGATTTTTTTCATATTTTAATTACATATTCCTGCTTTAAATTAGTTTCCTAGGATATATTCTGATAAGAAGGATTATATCTAGAGATAGATTAACTCCTTAAGAAGTGAATAATAATATATAACAATTCTTATAAATGCGATTTTAATAATAAAGAAATGGATAATTATAGATTAGATGATTGTGGAGGAAAAGAGAGACATTGTTTGGATTTGGATTTGAAGGAATATGAACAAATGAAGAGTGGATTTGTTTCTGGACAGGTAGTAGTGGAAGATATTCCTAGAACTGTTAGGTTGGGACATTTTCCAAGGGTGGGAAATGTTAGCACAACTGTTTTTCCTGAGGGCTCTGCACCAAGAAGTGCAATTCATTATGAATTTGGAATACATGATTCTGGATTGGATAAAATGTTGACTAATAGAGGATTGGTGGTGGAATTGGAAGGAATGAGGTTTAAATTCTCTGTGAAAAAATTTTGATAGTAATATAGATATTCAAGTTACAGAAGTTTTATAAACAACTTATTTTTATGTAAATTATGGCAAGACCTGGCGATTTCGTTGACCCAGACTATGACAGGAAACTGGCAGAGTTTAAGGAAAGACGAGCACAAATGAAAAAGGAAGTAACTGAACAAAAATCAGAGTTTAAACCTAGAAGAATAAATTAATTTTTGATTTTGTTGAATTATTTTGAATAAAGTACTAATTGGAATTTTTTGTTACTTGAGAGTATTACATTCTTATTTTTTAAATTCTTGAGAAAGACTTATATACTTAAGTTTAGGAGAATTTTTAGGATTAAGTTCCTGAGGTGATGCTGTGAAAATATGGAAAAAGCATCAAGAAGTTTTGTTAAAAATCTAGGAATTTTATTGGCTGGAGCCGTTTCTTTTTTACCTAATGTTTCTAAAGGATATACTGGTGGAGAAGTTGCTGGTTTGTATGTTGATGGACAAAAAGTTTATTCTGTTTTTGATAAAGCTGTAAATGCTGTAAGAGCAGATACTAATTTGGTTTATAGAGTTGGAGAGAATACTAATTTTGTTGATAGAGTTATAACAAATACTCCTGCCTATACGGATGTTGCTAGAAGTAATTTTGTTAATGCAATAGACTTAGCTGTTTCAAATTTGAATGGAAGAATAAGTACTCCTTTGAACTATTCGAGCATTACTAATGTTGCTCATAAGAAAATAGTACCTAACGGAAGAGTTCGGAAAAATAAGCAATTAGATATTGTTAGAGTTAAAGATAATTATTTACCGGTTGCTCCTGTTATTGATATCGATTCAGCAACAATGGGGGCGTCTAGAGGATATACTAATGATGTTTCTGCTGGAGTTCCAGGAGTTATTGCTCCTGCGGTTGTTTCTAATACAGTTCCTTCTATTGTTCCAACAGATGTTACGGATAGTACTCGAGTTCCTCTTGTTGCTCCAATATTAAGTTTGGATAATAAAGTTTCAAGACCTAGATGGAAATATTATGGTTATTCATTGAAAACTGGAAGTGTGAATTTGAGAGAGGGAATGAATAATGCTGGACATAAATACAATGAGGCAGTAAAAGATTTGACATATGGACTTAGTTTAGGATTTGTTAAAAATTCTAGAATTGATAATGCCGGATTTTGGCCAGTTAAGCAGGCAGTATATTCTTTTGGACAAGTAGGAGTTAATTTAGGAAAAACAGCATATAATTTTCTAGATATGTTTCCATTTTTTGGAGCATTGCCTAATTTACATGATGATTTACAAGATAGAAATACTGTTAAGAGAGTGTTGGCAACTTCTGCAAGAACATTCAATTCTCTTATTTCTGGAACGACTTATGCCCTCGGTCCTTTCAGACCCCCAGTTGTTGGAGCTATTGAATTAAAGAATGATTTATTGGAAGGAACGAAGCATCCTATTGAGGGAGGATTTGGTTCATTGGGAATAAGAGTATTACATCCAGGGTTAGAATTTATAACAAATGTGGCAGAGGGAGAAGGAAGTTTGAATCTTGGTAGTGGAATGATTGATTATATGGAAGAGGAAAAGGGCAGAACTATGCCTTATTTAGAGTGGGGCGCACAGGGAGCATTAATGGGTTGGGGAATTAATAATGCTCTTGATAATGGTGCACGAGGAGGAAATGGAAGTAATGGTGGTGGAAATGGTGGAAATGGAGTTTTGGGCGGAGGAAGAGTTGGAGGTGCTGGAGGAAGATGAATAGGAAATTAATGCTTTTGATGGTTATGGTAGTTTTGTTGTCTGCTGTGTTTGTAACTGCACAAATTTATGAGAAAAATATTTTCAAAGAAGAGATAATTTATTCTGATGGGACTAGTGCATTGAGTGGAGTTAATCTAAATGGAGTTTCTGTTTTAGGATTTAAATGTTCTACTGGAAATTGTGCTTCTGGTTTAGGTGCGATGGTGTTTAACAATAATTCTGGAGTGAATAGTTGGATAGATTTAAGTTATCCGAATAATTTACCTGCAGGAATTTCTGGATATGGATTATATTTCTATAAACCTGGATATTTGCCATTTGAGGCTTTTGTTGATTATACTTATAGTGGAGTTGGAGATATAAATGCTCCAAATGCTGACGTTAATTTAAGTAGAAAAGAGATTTGTTATCTTAATTTAAATGGAGTTAGAGTTAATGTGGTTAATGGAACTATATTTGTTAATTCTGTTTTGAATTCTCCATTTGTTCATTCTGGACCGTTAAATCTTCTTCCAGCTAGTTTGAAATCTTATTATTCTAATAATTTGTTTATTGATTACTCATTTAATAATGGAACTAATGTTTATACTCAAAGAGATTCATTTAATTTAGGATTTTCTGAAAGTAGAATTTCAAGTGCTAGAGAAAATAGACTAACTGGGAATGTAAATGTAAGTATAGTTTCTTCTGGACTTAATATTGGAGCTGATCCTTGTTTGAGAATAGTTAATTCTGGAATTTCAGTTATTGCTAATGTTCCTATAATTCCTGTAAATGATACAACTCCACCTTCTTTGCCTACTAATCTCTTTGTCGTCGATAGAGGGACAAGTTATATCACTTGGAATTGGACAAATCCTTCAGATTCTGATTTTTTAAATAATCATGTTTTGATAAATGGAACTCATGTTGCTACAACTGCGGGAAATAGTTATAATGCTACTGGATTACTGGCTAATACTAGTTATATGATAACCTTGCATTCTGTTGATTTGAGTGAAAATATGAATATGAGTGGAATAAGCAATGTTAATTCTACTTTGCCTTTATCTGTAACTAATGGCTCTGTTGATGTTAGAATTATTAGTCCTATGAATAATATGATTTATACTTCTTCAAGTGTATTTTTGAATATTAGTTCAGTTAATTCTGTTTTGACTAGATATAATTTGGATGGAGGAAATATGATTACTTATAATTCTCCTGTATATTTGAATAATTTGAGTAATGGAAATCACAGCATTCAAGCTATTGCTATCAATGGAACACAGGTTGATATTGATAGAGTTAATTTTTATGTTAATGTTTCTGGAGGAAATAGCGTTGCGGGAAATATTTCTTTGATTATTAATAGCCCTGTGAATGGAAGTGTATTGAACATGAGTTCGGCTTTGATTAATATAAGTGCAGAGAATGCAACTAAGATTTACTATAAGTTCTTTTATGGAATTGCTGTGAATTATTCTGGGCCTTGGATTGAATATAGTGTTCCTTTTGTTCAGATGCAGTTAAGTGATGGAGATTATACTCTTTGGGCTTATGCAAATAATTCTGTGAATAATGCAACAAATGTTTCTTATTTTTCGGTTGTTCATTCTGTTGGGAATGATACTACTGCTCCCGGAAGTATACAGAATTTGACTTTGATTGGAAGAGGACAGACTTATTTGACTTGGAATTGGACTAATCCGTCAGATTTAGATTTTAGTTATAGTGTTATTTCTATAGACGGGAGAATAACTAGTGGAACTAATTTGAATTATTATAATTTAACCGGACTTAGGGCTAATACTGAACATACCATTCAAGTTTGTACTGTTGATACTTCAGATAATAGAGATTATAGCAAGTGTGTTTATGGAACTGGAAGAACTTTGCCTTTGGAAGATGATGGAGATGGAGATGGAGATGGCCATGATAATAATGATGGAAACGATGAAGAATATGTTCCGGAGTATAATGATGTAAATTATTTTGGGAGTAATTATTCTGATTTTGGAAATTATAGTGCTAGTCAAAATTTGAATAGGGAGAAAAATAGTAGTTTGAGTATTGTAATTCTTATATTACTATTTCTTTTAGCTATTTTATTATTGATATTAGTTTATGTGCTTATGTCTAGAAGAAGATAATTCTTGATAGATAAATAAAATAAAAATTATCAGTAGTTAAATATAATTTGAACATTATTATCTGATGTTTGACTTTTAGTTGATTTTGTGCTGAATATGCTTTGTTGAACTGAAATTTGGGCAATTAAATAAACAAATAGAAAGAACATAAAATCAAGATAGAGGGGTTACATAACATTTTACGAAATGGAAACGCTTCTCGGTCACCTCGCCGATCGCCACCAGGGCTATAACACTTCCTTCGTGAATTATGTAACAAAATTCCCTTTCGATTAGCTGGTCTATCTTGTTATCTACTAAAATCAAGTAGATAATATATGAAAGCATGACTTGTATATAAATACTTGGTTAAACTTTAGAGTGACGGATTTTATGTACTGGTAAAAAATGATAACTTTTTATAGTTAGGGTTAATTGATATTTTATGAGTAAAGCGAGGGTTGATTTAGGATATAAAAAAGAGAAAAGATTTTTGTTTGTTCTAAGTATTATTCTTGGAGTTTCTATGATTTTATTTTGGAGTTCCTCTTTATTTGTTAGACTTTCATTTGCATTAATTTCTTTTATTTTGTTTTATTTATTTGATGGATTATTGAGATTGAAATTTAATAAAGGACATTATGCGGCGATTATTATCATTATTATTGCTGGTTGTTTAATGAGTCCATTATTCTTCATTTATCCTTATTATGATAAAGTGCTTCACTTTTTGTTACCTATTTTAACTGCATATCTGATTTTTCATTGTATTGATAAATTAGACTTGAAATTGAAATGGAAACTTTTGTTTACTTTAGCTTCTGTAGTTGCAATATTGGGCGTGTTTGAAATTATTGAGTATACGTTAGATTTGTTTCTAGATTTAAAATTGCAAGGAGTTTATCTTAGAGATTCCTATGGATTGGAGAAATTAAGTGTTTTGACTGAGCCTATTGATGATACTATGATTGATATGGTTTTTGGACTAATTGGAAGCGGATTGTATTGTATTTACGGGTATTTTAAAAATAAAAATTAGTCTTTTAGTGCTTTAGAAACTTGAATTATTTTTCCAAATCTCTTCTTTTCAGCGGTTTTTCTAAAACCCATTCTGTACATCTTACCATGATTCATCATTTTCATAAATTTGTTTGAAAATTAGAGTATTTAAATCCTCGTGAAATTCTCTATGGTGAATTTCTCGGGTCTCACAAAACCCCTATTGAATCAGAAGGTTTTTGTGATGCATTCGGCTGGAAGATTAATGGACAATAAAGAATTTAAACTGAATAAACTGAGGAATATGATGATTTGGTTGGGTAAAATGGCTATTGCAGGAGGAATTGGAATTACTCTTTCTGTACTTACATCTTTGAGTTTTGAGAGAAGCAAGCCGATTGATGTTGTTTCGGTTGGTGATTTTGATGGTGATGGAAAGTCAGAAGTTATAGGAGTTGAAAGTTTTGTTGATAGAACAGGTTGTAAAGGAGAGAGGCTGGTACATTATGATCCTTCTCGTTTTATTAGAAAAACAAGTTCTGTTTGGGCAAATGGAAGAGGAGAAATATTAACTCCTGTATTTATTGGTTCTAATCCTACGAATAGATATTGGAAAATTGATGAAACTTCTTATTCTGAAGGCCGAAGTTCTGTTTATGTAAATATTGGAGAGTTGAGTACGCGATTAGATTTTTAATAAGTAAATGTTTATGAGAACTAATTACTTCCTTTTCCTATTGCTTCGTTTATATTAGCATAACCCTCTTTTTTGATTAATTTTTCTAAATCGAGATTTATTTGAGAGATTAATTGAGGGCCTTCATATATCATTCCAGTTATTAATTGAATTAATGATGCCCCTCTCTTTATTTTTTCATAGGCGTCTTGTGCAGAGAAGACTCCACCTACACCTATAAGGATGAATTTTCCTTTTGTTTTTTTATAGATATATGAGATTGATTCATTTGAGGATTTTTCGACTACTTTTCCAGATAGTCCTCCTTTAGAGTATTCGTGATTTTTAGTTAAATTAGCACAAACAAATCCTGAAACTCTGTATTTTTGAGAGATGAAGATTATTTTGTCGAGAGTTTGTTTGGTTAGGTCTGGGGAAATTTTTAGGAAATAAGGGGTTTTTAATTTGAGAGAATAAACTTGTTTCATTAATTTTTCTAAGAGTATTGAGTCAGTGAATGGTTGACCTCCGAATGCGTTTGGACAACTTATGTTTATGGTGTAATAACTTCCGACATTGTTTTCTTCAAATTTCTTTAGAGAATAAATGTAATCTTTAATTGCTACTTCGACATTGGCTGTTTCTTTACAATTGGTTTTGGCAATACTTATTCCTAGAGGAATTTCAAATTTCTTTTTCTTTAATCTTGAAATTATCTCATCTGTACCATTATTGTTTAAACCAAAATGAACCCAAAGAGATTTCTTTTCAGGGAGTCTTTTTAGTCTTAGCCCAGAATTTCCTGCGCAGGGCATTGCAGTGATGCTTCCTACTTCTTCAAATCCGAATCCTATTTTTGGAAGAATTGAAGTGAGTTCTGCATTTTTATCAAATCCTGCCGAAAGACCTATTGGATTTTTGAAAGTTATTCCTAGGATTTTCTGATTTAGGATAGGTGATGAATGATTGAATGCTAAAGAGGTTAGGGATTTTGTTAGAGGATTTGAACCTAGCAGAATTCCTATTTTTATGAATGTTTTGTGGACGAATTCTGGGTCGAATTGAAAGAGGATTGGTTTTAATGCGTATTTGTATAAGAAATGTAAAGTTGCATTTCTTGCTTGAATTATCATAGAAAATATAATCGTTAAGGGTTATTAAATATTGGGGAGTAAAAGAGTAGTATTTGGGTCTGGAAATAAATTTTTGTTGAGATTTAGATTCTCTTTTGAAGTATATCCTATAGGGGTCTCATTTTCTTTTGGAAGTTGAGTAAGAATTTGATAATGAAGATGTCTAGACCATCCTCCATTTTCATTATTAGCCCAGTCGCCAAGACGAGCTATTTTTTGTCCTTTTGAAACTTTTCCCAGTTTTGGAAAATCTTTAGACAAGTGGCCTAGAAAACTATACCAAGTTTTATCTTTTGTTATATGCTTAATTATGATATAATTGCCGTAACTATGCGAACCTGGTTCGCATCCTGTTCTGACTATTTCTCCATCTTCAGGGGAATAAATGTCTTCCAAATCTGATGAGAATATGTCTATTCCTAAATGATAAGTTCTTCCGTCTTCTGCAATTTTTGAACCTTTGAGCATTTCTTTTCTATCTTCTAGATATCTTCCGATAAGAAACTTTTTTCCAGATTTGTTTATAAAAATATTATTAAACTTTTGTCTATTTTCTGGAAGTTTTGGATTGATTCCTTTTTTTATACACTCTTCAAAAAATAATTTTATATTTTTATAATCTTCAATGTTTTGAGGAATTTGATTAAAGTCTAGAAAAATTATTTCTGATTTTTTTCTCATTCCTTTAATTATTTCTGCAAATTCCATGCCTTTTTAAGATAATGGTCATTTAAACATTTTTCTATTTTAAATAAATATTGGAAAACTTTAAATAGTTTATATTCGACAAAAAGGAATGGAACATAGCGAGAATCTTAGCTTAAGTAAGGACATTAAGGCAGTCTTAGCTGTGTCTTCTGTCAAATCACATTCACTTGTCTCTAAGGCTTTGGATTAACCAAATGTCTTGGGGCGGGATGATTTCTGAATTAAAACTAATTTTTGCAAACTAATCTTGTTCTAAGACTGAGAAAACTTTTAGTTTTCGAGGTGCTCAAGAACTTTGTTCTTGACACTAATGGAATTCTATGCCTTTTTGCAGTGATACCAAAAGATGTAAGGAGGACACAAAAACAATGAACGAACAAGAAACACAAGAAAGGGAAGAACTACAAACCTGGATGGAACAATATTCTGCCTTAACTGGTGGTTCTCTTCCGCTTATGCTTCCAGAATCTCTTTGGAATGAAGGAGAGTATCAAGTAATTCCTATTAGAACTGAAACTACTACTTTGAGTAATCCTCAAAGAGATACAAGTAGAGCAAATAGACTGCATAGACTTCTTGGAAGAAGACCTGAATGCTATACCTTAAGAGATTAAATAAAAGCTTTTTATTTTTTATTTTTTATTTTATCCAAGCAATATTCGTCTGGACCTGTAAGGAAAATTGATAAGGTTGCAAGAGTTAAGCCTAAATCTCTTATTGCTACTGCATTATATCCTAAACTGAATGAAATAAATAATAGATGAATTGCTAGTATGAACGCAGAGAATCTTACAAATAAACCTATTAGAAGGAATATTCCTAAAATTATTTCTAATGCTGCATTTAGATAAATAAATATTTCAGGATTCCATCCAAAATTTAAAATGAAATTAGGAAGAAAGCTAGTCCAATTGGTTGGGGAGATAACTTGAGTTATTCCAAACCACAAAAATACTAATGAAATTGATATTCTTAGAAAAGGTGAGGCATATTTTTCTAAATTATTCATTATACTATTAAGTCTCCCTTGTAAGAGGCAACTTTCATGAACATGCTCACTTTACTTGTTCCGTGTTGGTTTTTAAATGCATTTTGGAATGCTTCAGCAGTTCCACAGTGTCTTGCAATTGCGTTTACTCCTCCTGGATGATTTGGAAGGAATGAGGTTACATCGTATACTTTATCGTTGTATCCTATCCAACAATCTGATTGAGAATTGTGCTGGGAGAGTTGCTGGAGAGTTATTCCGTTTTGAGGTTGCGATGAAGGTGTTTGAGAAGTATCTTGGGAATTAGTTTGAACAATTTGAGAGTTATCTTGGGCTGTAGAGTTAGATGGATTTGGTCTTACTAAAAATATTGAAAATATGACGATTAATACTATAAGGGCAATTGCACCTCCAATCGCATATCTTTTGTTCATATATTTATTTGGTTGTTTTTGTTTTTAAAGGTTATGTATGAAATTTCTATTGTGTTGTCTTTCATATGATTTAAAAACTCATATTTGTAATTGAACTTATGAGTTTCAGTAGTTTCATTAAAGAATTGAATGGAAATAGAGTAGAAGGAGAACTCATAAAGACATTTGTATTCTCACTTATAGCTGGGATAGTTGCGATTGCTTTGTTTTATTTTCTTGATGCACCTATTGTTCAGAATTATTTATTGTATTTAATATTGGGAATTATTACATATTCTTTACTTGGATTAACTTTATTACAAGTTAATGCATATAAGAAATTTGGATGCATGAGTGGGATGATGATTGGAATGACTTGTGGAATGATTGCAGGATTCTTACCAGGATATTATCTTGGAGCGACAAATGGAATGTTTTTTGGAGGAATGTTTGGAATGATAGTGGGAATTGTGTTTGGGATATGGAATGGAAAGTGCTGTGGAATCATGGGAGTAATGGAAGGAGTAATGGCTGGGTTTATGGGTGGGTGGATGGGAGCTATGACTTCAGTAATGTTGTTGAATGACCATTTGCTGTTTGCTACGATTGCAATTTCTATTGTGGGCTGGGCTTTGATGTTAATGTTGAATTATATGATTTATTTTGAATCTAAGGACAGAGAAGCCGAAAATAAGGAGCCAATGTATGCTGTTCTTGCGTTTGTGTTTATTGCTACTATTGTAACTGAACTTGCGATATTCTATTTGCCGAGAAGTTTCTTGTTTGGATGATTATATACTTTGGACAAAATAAATATTTAAATAGCAATAAAATGGAGTTATTAGATGAGTAAAGTAGTTGATAGTTCTAAGGATTCTTTTGTTCCAAAGGTTATGGTTCCAATTATGTTCAATAAGCCTGAATCTGTTTCATTGGTAAATGAAAGATTTAGAATTGCTAATTTACAGTGTTTTGGATATTCGTTAAAAGTAGTACTTCAGAGAGTAAAAAATTATGATTCAGTTTGTGAACGTGTACCTGGAAGACTTGAGGTTTATTCTAATGGACAAAGGGTTGCTAATTTGAATTTTGGAATGGAGGGAAATAGAGTTAATGCAGTATATGTTCATGCTCTTCTTCCATCTGATGGAACGAGAGGAAGCACTAACGTAGATAAATATCTTGACGTAGTAAGAGCTAATTTAGGTAGTAACTTCTGGAAAGGATGATTTAAGTTTCATAACCTTTATATACTCATATGATACATTAAGTCATATGAAGAATTTACCCTATATTATATCTGGAGTTGCAGTTCTTGCTTTAATTATTGTTCTTGCTGTGGTTTATGGAGGATTTGGTGGAGGAGATAATGGTGGAAGAGGAAGCGGGGATGTTGTTTCTGGAGATGTTCAGAAAGTTGTTCTGAGTTTTAAAAATGGAAATTATTATCCTAATACTGTAACTGTTGAGGCTGGGAAACCTGTGCAGTTGAGTCTTGATTCTAGCGTTGGAGGATGTTATAGGTCATTTACCATAAGACAATTAGGTGTAGCAAAATATCTTGCTTCTCCTTCAAATTCTGTGACATTTACTCCTTCTAAAGGAACTTATAGATTTGCATGTTCTATGGGTATGGGAACGGGAACTTTGGTGGCTGAATAAAATGAATCAGAAATTGAAAAGTTGTTGTAGTGAAAATAAAATTGAAGGAGATGAATTAATAGGAGCATATAAGATATTTTTTGGGACTATGGCCTCAGAACCTAGATTGAAAATACTTAATTTGCTTAGAAAGAAAAAGATGAATGTTTCTGAAATTATGGAAGAAACTGGGATGGAACAAGGGTTTGTTTCTCATAATCTTGCGAGATTGAAAAAATGTGGATTTGTTGAAATTGAAAACGAGGGAAAGTTTAGAGTTTACAAATTGAATGAAAAAACTATAAAACCTTTACTTACCTTGATTGATGAGCATATGGCTCAGAATTGTGTTCATATTCTGAGAGGTGAAATCGATGGATAAAAAAGATATTGTGATTATTGTATTGGTTGGAGCTTTAGCAATTGCGTTGTCTTCGGGGTTCGGTATTGTTCGTTCTGGAAATAGTTGCCCAATGGCTGCAGGCGTTTATGGATTTTCTGGATATTTTTTCACTGGATTGATTGTTTTATTTATAATAGTGGCAATAATTATTTATTTTTCATTGAATAAACCTGGAAATAGGGAAGAAAATCTGAGGAAGAAGAAATGAGCGAAAATAATAATTTGATTATCGTGGGAATAGTTATTTTAGTTTTAATAGTATTATTTGGAGGTTTTGGAATGATGGGCTTTGGAAGTTATGGTTATGGAATGATGAGTGGATTTTATGGAGGAGGATTTGGTTTTATGTGGATCTTTGGAATGCTAATAATGATTTTAGTAGTAATTGCATTGGTTTTGTTTATATTATGGCTTGTAAAACAAATTAATACTAATGGGAGGACTAAAAAATGAAAAAAGTTAAATTGACTATATCTGGAATGCATTGTGCTTCATGTGCTGGAAATGTTGAGAAGAGTTTGAGAAAAGTATCTGGAGTTAAGAATGTTTCTGTGAGTTTAATGACTAATAAGAGCATTGTTGAAGTTGAAGATAATGTCTCTGAAGAAGCATTGAAGCAAGCAGTTGCAAAAACTGGATATAAAGTTGTTGAGGTGCAAGTAGGATAAATAATATGGAACATAATCATAGCCCTGTGTCAATTAAACAGGAAAAGAATTTGAAAGGGAAGTCTGTGAAAGAATCTGCTGAAGAAGAAGAAATGCGTCTTTGGAAAAGAAGACTTTGGGGTTCATGGGTATTTGCACTTCCTATTGCGATTCTTATGATCTTGGAAAGATTTTTTGATATTATGGTTTTTGGTGAGCTAAATTCATTAGTTATTTTACTTATTGCATTTCCAGTTATATTTTTATTTGGATGGCCAACTATTAGAGGAGGATTGAGAGGATTTATCAATTTCTATTTTAGTATGGACTCTTTGATTGCATTAGGAACGATTATTGCTTATTCTACTGGAATTTTATCTATGTTTATCAAAGTACAAGATTATTCTGGAGTTTCTGCAATGATTATGGCTATATTTATTGCTGGAAAATATATTGAAAGTAAAGCAAGAGGAAAAGCAAGTCAGGAAATAAAGAAATTATTGGAATTGGGAGCTAAAAAAGCAAGAGTTCTTAGAGGAAATGAGGAAATTGAAATTCCAATTAGTGAAGTTAAGGTTGGAGATATTTTAGTAATAAAACCTGGAGAAAAGATACCTACTGATGGTATTGTAACTAAAGGGCAGAGTGCTGTGGATGAAAGTATGATTACTGGAGAAAGTATGCCTGTAGAAAAGACGATTAAAGATACGGTTATTGGAGCAACTATTAATCAGGATGGAATTTTGTATATTAAAGCAACTAAAATAGGGAGCGATACTTTCCTTGCGCATATTATTAATTTGGTTGAAGAGGCACAGGGAACTAAGGTTCCAATTCAGAAGGTTGCAGATAAAATTACTAATATTTTCGTTCCTGCGATATTAGTGCTTAGTGCTCTTACTTTTATTGGATGGGTTGTATTTTCAGGAAATTGGAGTAGTGCTCTTGGAGCTGCAATTTCAGTGTTGGTTATTGCATGTCCGTGTGCTCTTGGGCTAGCCGTTCCTATTGCACTTATGGTTGGAAGTGGAATGGGTGCTAAAAATGGAATATTGATTAGAAAGGGAGAGGCAATCCAAACTATGAAAGAAGTTAAAATTGTTGCGTTCGATAAGACTGGAACTATTACTAAAGGAAAGCCCGAAGTAACTAATTTTGTTTCTAAGGTTAATGAAAATTATTTCTGGGAAATTACTGGAAGTCTTGAGAATATGAGTGAACATCCTATTGCTAAAGCAATAGTTACTAAAGCTGGATTGAAGAATTATAAAAAGTTCACTGGATTTAGTGTTGTTAGAGGAAGAGGATTGGAAGGGAAGATTGGAAAGAAGAAAGTTGTTATTGGAAATAGAACTTTGATGAATGAAAGAAAGATTTCATTTAAAGGATTTGAATCTCAGATTAAGTCATGGGAAGAGGAAGGAAAGACGAGTATGATTGTTGCTGAAGATGGAAAAGTAATAGGCGCTGTGGCAGTTGCAGATGCAATAAAAGATGATTCAGTTATGGCAATAAGTGCATTGAAGAGAAGAGGATATAGAACTGTGATGATTACTGGAGATAATGATACTACTGCTAAAGCAATTGCAAAACAAGTAGGAATTGATGAAGTAATTGCAAATGTTTTGCCTGAAGACAAGGCAAAGAAAGTTGAAGAATTGCAAAAGAAAGGAATGGTTGCATTCGTTGGAGATGGAATTAATGATGCTCCTGCACTTAAACAAAGTAATGTGAGTATTGCAATGGGAACTGGAAGCGATATTGCTATTGAGGTTGGAGATATAGTATTAGTTAAGGGTTCATTAATCGGGGTTGTTCAAGCAATTAATTTGAGTAAAGCAACTTTCAAGAAAATAAAACAAAATCTTTTCTGGGCGTTTGGATATAATGTTATTGCTATTCCTTTGGCTGTTGCAGGAGTATTGAATCCTATTGTTGCTGAATTGGCGATGGCTTTGTCTTCCATAAGTGTTGTTGCTAATGCTAATTTATTGAGGAGGGTTAGGATTTAATTAAAATGGATGAACATAATACTCCTGTGGATGATAAACAAAATGAAAATTCTGAAAATTTGAATAATGCTAATAATAATTCTATTGTGGCCAATAATGTTACTGTAGCTGGAACTTTTTCCAGTCTGGTTAGGTCTGGAATATATTTGACAAGCACAGTCAGTGGGAATAATATTACTCATAATATAATTAATAATG
>JBBSYD010000035.1:0-22615 GCA_038045425.1 Nanobdellota archaeon
TTTGCCTCTTGAGTCTACTGGAACTTATAATTTTACAGTAAATTGGGGAGATGGAAATTCTTCAATAGTTAGTGCTTGGAATAGCACAAATAAAACTCACACTTATTCTTCGGCAGGAGAGTATACTATTACCATAGATGGAAATATTAAAGGATTTAGATTTAATAACGGGGGCGACAAATTAAAGTTAACTGGAATATCTCAATGGGGAAATTTGAATTTAGGTAATTCGGGAGGATATTTCTATGGGTGTTCAAATTTGAGATTAACTGCAATAGATTTACTAAACTTAAGCGAAACAACAAATATCTCTCGTACTTTCGCAAGTAGTGGAATAACAACTCTTTCAAGTATGAACAGCTGGAATGTTTCTAATGTTACGGATATGAGTTATTTGTTTTATTCTGCATCCGCATTTAATCAAAATATAAGTTCTTGGGACACAAGTAAAGTTACAGATATGAGTAGTATGTTCCAGAGTGCATCTTCATTTAATCAACCAATAGGAAACTGGAATGTTTCGAGCGTTACAAGTATGGGAGGTATGTTTCGTAGTGCATCTTCATTCAATCAATCAATAGGAAACTGGGATACAAGTAAAGTTACTTCTATGAGTTATATGTTTTATTATGCCATGACATTCAATCGAGACATAAGTAACTGGAATACCAGTAAAGTTACAGATATGAGTTATATGTTTGCTTTGCTTTCTGTATTTAATCAATCAATAGGAAACTGGGATACAAGTAAAGTTACTTCTATGGGGAGTATGTTTAGTGCTAATCACCAATTCAATCAGCCTATAGGAAGTTGGAATGTTTCCAACGTTACAGATATGAGTTATATGTTTGAGAGTGCATTTGCATTTAATCAACCAATAGGAAACTGGAATGTTTCTAAGGTTACAAGTATGCAAAATATGTTCTATTCTGCAACTACTTTTAATCAAAATATAAGTAATTGGGATACAAGTAAAGTTACGGATATGCATTATATGTTTGGTTATGCAAGTGCATTTAATCAATCAATAGGAAACTGGAATGTTTCGAGCGTTACACGTGTAGATGATATGTTTTTTGCAATGAATTTGTCTACGATAAATTATGATAATTTGTTAAATGGTTGGGCAAGCTTACCTTTATTACATTCTAATCTTACATTTAATGGAGGAGCTTCTAAGTATTGTTCTTCAACAACGGCGAGAAATACAACACTTATTGGAATTTGGAATTGGACTATAACTGATGGAGGATATAATGCAAGTGCATGTAATTTATCTGGACTTATTATTACTCCCATAGGTCCATTAAATCAGAATTATTCTACTTCGGCGATTAATTTTAATATAAGTTTGAGTGAAGCAGGAAGTTGCAATTATTCTCTCAATTCTGGAATAACTAATTATACCCTGAGTGCAAATGCAACTAACACAGGATTTAATGCTTCCAATTCTTCAATTTCAGATGGACAATACAACTTGAATTATTATTGTAGTAATACGCTTGGAGACCTGAATGCAAGTTATTCCCTTTCCTTCGGAATTGATACAGTATATCCTCAATTGTCTATATTATATCCTGAAAATACTAGCTATGATTCAACGATAACTAGTTTAATTTCAACTGCTAACGATATAAATTTAGCAAGTTGTTGGTATTCATTAAATGGAGGAACAAATACATCATTTAGTTGTAATACTAATGTAACTGGATTAACTTCTAGTGCGGGGAGTAACACTTGGATAGTTTATACTAATGATTCTGCTGGAAATCTAAATTCAACTAATATTACATTTTACGATACTAGCGTATATTCTCAATTCACTAATTATACAGATAATAGTAATACCTTTGTTGATTCTGGAATTGCGTTATTTAATGTAACTGTAACAAGCACAAATGGAACAGTATTATTGAATTTCAATGGAATTAATTATACGGCAACGAATTCTTCAAGTGTATTTAATGTTTCAATTAATATTTCATCACCTTCAAGATATAGTTATTATTGGATTTCCTATGGAAATGCAACAACTCATTTGTTAAGTACTTCGGCAGTAAGAGAATATCTAGTTAATGATTCTAGTGAATATAATCCATATAGCTTTAGATATTTCGGGGTTAAAGACTATCTTCCTACTAAATATGTATATGGATGTTTAGTTTACAATGGGACTAATTCAGATGAGATGTTGCAATTATTATCAAATCGATATCTTAAACTTGATTCAACAGTTATTATTAATAATACTCAAATAAATTATACCACTTATGGTAATAGCGTTAATGATTGGACTACACGTTATAACAATGACGATGGTTGTTATTATTCAAATGGAAATCTATACTTAAATGACTCTATGAGGGAGCAGGTATATGCCGAACATCCTGATGGAAATATAAATTATACTATAACTTATTATGCTGAAAATATCACTAATAGTAGTGATAGAATTACTATATATAATAAGACAAATGATGTTGTTATAGACCGAAAATCTGATGATAGGGTATATAATATTGGAATAGTTCAGGTATTGCCTGGCGATTATGTATTAGGCGATTTAAAGATATGTATCAATATTAACGATGCAACTAATGCGACTTCACTCGAAGGAGTTAAAAAGAATTGTACAATTAGTGCAGGCTATACTCTTAGAGAAATTAATTTTTCAGAGATATTTCTTTCAGAAGAAAATAATTATAGTTATATAGAAAACTTTAACAGAACCGGCTATTACTCTTATGATAATATTGAATTATATTCCTGGAAATATATTGGTGCATTCTGGGAAAATATACTAAAGAATCAAGAGACTTGGGAACTTAATGGATTATTAGGAAGACGACCAAGATTTAATGTTACTTTTATAACTCCGATTTATACCAATAGTAGTTTGCTATCAGATGACGATGCAGTCATTGTAGAATTTTTTGATAGAGCTGTTGCTGAAAGCGGAACAAATCTTTCAGGATATGACTTCGTAACTTATATTCAATATCTTTCAGAGGATAGAAATGTGAGTTTACCTTTTTTCTCGAGAGGATTTGCAAGGTTAAATGAAGCATATATTCCGGTAGATCTTCTGAGTGAAGGAATATTTGATAATGTGAAATTTACAACTATTGCTCATGAATTGGGACACCAAATATTTAAATTAGTTGACTTATATTCTGGTTATTCTATTAGATATCCTTCGGGAGTTCCAGATCCTATTAATTTCCCACAGGAAAAAACATGTATTATGGGAGGATATTCTCCTGGGCTGTATCAGTCTAGCAGTACACTTGTTCAAGTTTCAGATTCAAAGACTAGTATAGAAGACTTCGTTCTTTGTGCTACGGATATGATAAAGATTAATGGGGCTCAAGAAAATCCTTCATGTTCTTTAACTGATTTTTATGCAGGAAATTGTATTACTACGGATGATTTAGGAAATATCTTAGGGTGCACTGCAATGAGTTATTGGAATTGTACTTCGTAGAAGATTAAATACAGAGGATTTGGAAAATCTCTCAAGTCTTTTAAAATATAGAGGATTTGGAAAAACCCTCAAATCCTCTAAGAAGTCCTTTGAAAACCCCATAAAATGTTTTGAAATAGGGGGTTATTCAAAGTCCTCTATAAAGTATAAATGTGCTAAATATTACTGAAAGTTATTATCTCTTGTTTGTCTTTGAATTGGTTTAGTGTGCTGAAGATATGTTAATTGGGAAGCATAAGCATTATTGAAAGAGAACTGAAGTGCGTAATAGAGTTGCCCTACAGGGCATTAACTTGATTGAGTTGCTTCATCGAGCATTAACTTGTAAGGATGAGGGCAATTATAGAAAATTCGGTATATGTAATAGATTGTTATTACAGAGAATTGCATAGGTTATATCCTATTTTGTATGCCCTTCTCTGTTTAGATAACTGTAAAACTGCGAGCTATACCCAATACAGTTATCTATAAATTTAAAAATACTGAATTTATGTTTGTTTTATGGGTTTAATTAAGAAGTTTCCTGAACAGGCATATTTTGAAGAGATTCCTGCTACGAGGGAGGATTATTTATCTGGAAGGATTCTTCCTGAGGAGTTTAGAAGGACGTTGTCTGAGGGAGATTTTAGGGAGCATTTAGGAGAGATTTCTTTTGTTTATGGACTTAATGAGGCGAATAGAACAAGAATTGCAATAAGTTTTCAACCTTTTGGAAAAATGGAGGGAGATTATCCTTTAGATTATCTTGAAGAATTAGATAAGTGGTTAGAGGTTGAAGAATTATTTTTGGGAGAAAGATTAGGCAGACTGCCTTTGAGGTCTGAACTTTTTATTGATTCAAGAAAGAGTCAGACATTTCATAGACATCATCTGCAATATTTATTGGCTCATCCTGAAAGAATGCATTTTGTTCATAATTGGGTTGAGACACATGGAAATATGCCTATGGATTTTTTAACAAGAGCTAAAGAGTTATCTGGAGTTGATTATCCTCTTCTTGTCAGAAAATGGTAAGTATAAACTAGTTAAATACAACTGGAAAGTTATTATCTTATGCTTAAATTAAGCTATTTTATTGTGTTGAAAATATTTTCTAGATAATTTTAATTATTATTTTGGCTTAAAGTGTTTTTTTACTCCTCATGGAGTCAATTTGCGAGATTTATTTTATTATAGATAAAGCCATTTTAGGCATAGATTTAAAAATAGTCCATTTGTTTAATTTTTAGAAAGAATATGTCTGAAGTTGAAGAACCCCCCGAACGGCGCCCAGATTTTTGTCTAGGTTTATTTTTATTACATGATATTTTTCATGATACTTTTAGTAGCGATACTGGATTATTAGATGGAATTTTTGGGGAATTACAATTACATCCTGAAAAACTTGAAGAATATGCACATAGAGAAATAAAGCTGCTTCATAATTATAATGGTTTTTGTAGAGCATATCAGCATAGAGTTTGCGATAATGTTTTAGCAGTTAATGGAAGTACTGGAAGCGATTTTTATCATAGATTTTTTGAGCCCGTTTTAAGAGAGTATTACGTTAGGAGATATGAATCTGGATAAGAAGTTAAATCTTCTTTTGATGGGAAAGTAGTTAGTGTGTAAGAATAGGTTTTTAAGTAATAATCTTGTTTTAAGGGGATGAAGTTTTTAGTGGTTGGTGATTTTCAAGGGAAGTTTCCTGATAGGCTGAAGAAGGTAATGACTGGTAAAGGATTTGATGCGATAATTGGAGTTGGAGATTATGGGGGAATTAGTGATTGGAGGCCGTGGGTGATGCAAAATCTTAAAGATTCTAAAAATGGTAAGCCTTATCTAAGTGCTGAAGAATATTTCGGAAAGAAAGGACTAAAGAGATTAATGAAAAAAGATATTGCAGTGACTAAAAAGGTTTTTTTAAATATAAATAATTCTAAAATTCCTTTTATTTATATATTTGGAAATGGGGATGACGGATGGTATAATTATCCGTTTTCTCATACTTCTATGAATGCTGATAAGAAATTGATAAAGTTTATGAGAAAATCTAAACTTTTCAGGAATATTAATTATGGGCAAACTAATTTTAAAGGTATTTCCTTTGTAGGATTTGGAGGGTATATGGATATTGAAGCGTATTTAGATAAGAAAGTTTTTCCAGATTCGGCTGAAAAAAAGAAGTATGTGATTAGATTTAATAGATTAAAGAAAAGCAGAAAAAGTTTTTTCAGGAGATTGAATAGTATAAAGAACAAAAATAAGATTTTTGTTTTGCATTACCCTCCTATGGGTGTTTTTGATATTATCAAAGATAAGAAAGATAATCCTATGAATGGGAAGAGTGCTGGAGTTAGATTTTTTAGAGAGGCGATTAGAAAGTATAAACCTTTAATTGCTTTCTGTGGGCATATGCATGAATATCAGGGAATGAAAAAGATTGGAAGGACTTTAGTAGTAAATCCTGGAGATGCGGAGAAAGGGAAGTATGCAGTTGTTGAGGTGGATGTTGAGAAGGGGAAGGTTAGGGCGAAGTTTGTGAAGTAACATTTTTATATCTTAAAAATATGCATTTATATGGTTAAGCGTAAAGTTTCTTGGGAGAATATTAAGAACTTTTTAGTTGAGGATTTAAAGAATAAGAATACTATTATGACTTTTGGAACTATTGGTTCAACTAATATTGAACATGATATAGATGTAATTATTACTAAAAAACCTAGTGTTTCTTCAGCTGATTTTTTTAGGGAAGTTCATGATTTATATGATAACTTAGATAGTTATTTACAAAGTAATTTCAGTTTAGTTGTTAAGAGGTTTGCTAGATTTAGTGAAGAGCCAATGATAAAATCAGTAGGAATTTCAAAGAAAGGAATATTTTTCCATACTATGATTTATGTTTCATTTCCTCAAATTGAGAAAGATTGGAGTACGGCATTATTTCCCGATGATAATATTAAAAATGTTTTGAAAGGTTATACTTTATTAAAAGGAAACTCTAATGATTTATTTTCTAAAGATTTTAGTAAACTTAATTATTGTGATAATATATTCAATTCATTATATTTGAATGACTTAATTCATTCAACTTATCCTAATAAAGCGATTTTATCTGTAATGAATCATGTTCTTTATTATTTATTTGTTAAAAGATTAAAATCTGATTTTGTTCTTGCTAAGAATTTGAATGAATTGCGAGAAAAGGTTTATTCTCTTTGCGAATTGATAGATAAGATCAATGTAACTGGCAAGATTTCTGAATAAAATTTATTCTTAAGTATAAAGACCTAGACAAAATCCACCTAAGCTTTTGACTATTCAGTTTTTACTATGTATTGGTAAAACATAAACTATTCCGTTAATTAATCTAGATTCTTGAGTTCTATCTAAAGTTCCTACAAGGTGAATTGGAGTAATTGCTTGTCCTTTTATGGTGTATTGTGTGTTGCCTCTTTGTTGGACATGAACATTAGGTATTTCTGATAGTCTTTCTTTGGCCTTTTCAATTACTTCTTTTTCTACTATAATATCTAGGTCTGATTGAGCATTAAAATGATATTTTCCAAGCATTACATTTTGAGCACAACTTCCCGTGACGGCAAAAGGTATTCCTGAAATGGCATTTTGCACTATTCCTAATGTTCTTTCTGCTTTATCTAGGTAATTTGTCGTGTAACTGTTGCAAAGTTAGTGTATTTATATCTTTCGAGGTAGATAAGATTTCTGATTAAATAACTTTATAATTTAAACTCCAACAATTTGTATCCCCCAAGTCCTAAGTTATGCACTTTAGTTTTATCTATATTTTGTTCACCTTCTCCTTCATGAACATGCCCACAGCAAACATATCTAGGTTGGTTCGATTGAATATATTCTAAAATTGCTTTGCTACCTACATTTTTTCCGTTTAGCTCTTTAGGAAGACCGGGATTATTTAATTTATCTAGTACGCCATAAGGAGGTTGATGACAAACTAGTAAATCTAATTTACCAAATTCTTTAAGCATTTCTTGTGCTTTTACTTCATTTTCTTTAGTATCTGTGAAATATTCTATTCCGCCAATTCTTAATTTGTCTAATTGAATAATTTTATCGTTAAAAGTTTTAACTCCTAATCTATTTAATTCTTCTTCTAAAAATGGCAGTTTACAACCTGTTTCTTGAGATAATTTATCAGTTAATTCTCTGGAATTAATGTTTTCAACATTGCCGTAGATAGTATAAACTGGAGCAAATTTAGAAAGATATTTGACTAATTCTATTCCGGTATTATACGATTCCATAAATGCTTCTTTTCTTTCCCCAGGCGTATAATTTATTTCTGGCAAACCTTGTTTTGTTCTAGAGATATTTGTAAGTTTCTGTTTTCTTGCAATATCTGCTTTGCCTAAATCTCCGTTTAGAACTATTGCATCAATTCCTGTTAGAGGTATTTCTCTTACTTTTTCTAGATCTCCATGAGGATCCCCTATGTACATTATTTTCATTTTGTGTTTATCTCCAAATTTAACAGGACGTTTTCGCATTGCTCAATAAATTCTTTAGATTTTAGTTTAAGATTTTCTTGTTCAGTTTCAGTTAATTCATATCCTTGTCTAATTTTATTTTTTAATTCTAATACTTCTAATGGTAGAGAATTAAGGCGTATTGCAACTTTATTTTGAAAAGAATTACACATTTCTTTATTTATTTTTAAGACATTCCCTTCAAGATTTAAGATATCATTTGCTAATCTTAAAACTGAATAAATTATTTGTTCACTATACTCAGATTCTGATGGGTGATAATTATTTAGTATGTATGCTCTTTCTGAGGGTTCAAGGTATTCAATTATCTTATTCACTATCTTCTTTTTTGCAGGAATTCCATCAATTTCATTGAATATATCAGTTTTTGTTATTCTTTTTATCTCGCTTATGGTCTTTAGAGGTTTACCTATCAAAGGATTGTGAAATTGAAATGAATGTCTTGTCAAAGTAGATTCATATTTTACATATTTATCTGGATCATAAACTAAGAAGTGTAACATAACGGTAGTCTTTTTTTTACTTTTTACTTTAATTGGACCAATTTTGAATGTGTGAGTTATTCCAGTTTTATTATCTTCAAATTTTTCTTTTATTTCTTTTGCAATATTTTCTATTTTTGATAACTTTTCTTTCGTTACTTTGTCAAGAATTATTACTAAGTCAATATCATTGAATTTCTCTAGCTTTTTGTCTGGATTTGCAAATGAGCCAACTAAAGTTAAAGAGACTATTTCTTTGTTTTTGGATAATTTGTTCTTTATGCAATTGAGAATATCAGAGATTATGGGTTCAGTCATGCTTTACCTCTGAAAATTCTATTTCTGTGCAATCAAAGAATCTCTTAACGAATTCTACTGCTTTCTTTTTATCAAATGGTTTACAGGTATAAGTTTCTACAGTTAGGAAATTGAACTTATCCCATGTGTATACTGAACATCCTGATGTTGCCCAGGCTACAAATCCTGCAATACCATGATGAATTGGATGATTAATCTTATTTGGTGAGAAAATTAAAGGTTTTATTAAAAGCGACATTTCTAATTCTTTGGCAAATTCTATGAGAAAGTCTTTAATTTTCTCTTCGGTAATCTGGGTATTAGGGCTATATCTAGCTTCAATGGTTACTCTTTGTCTGCAGATGTTAGGTTCAATGTCTTTCATTTTATTTACTCCTGTATAGTAACACTATAAAACATCCATACTTATTCTTGTGCAACCTCTTTAGAGGTTGTATTAGAAGGGATTAAAAACGCCATTATCTTTACTTTTTTATGCAATTATCGGAATTGGGTTTGACGGAGAATGAAATTAAGGTTTATGAGGCCGTGTTAAAATTAGGGAAAGTTACTTCTTCAGTTGTTAGTGCTGAATCTGGAGTGTCTTATGGTAGAATTTACAATGTTTTGGCTTCACTTGAATCTAAGGGGCTTGTGAAAACTATTCCTGAGAAAACTAAGAAGTTTATTCCAGCGGATCCTAAGCAATTACATGACTTTATTTTATCTAAAAAGCAGGCTCTTGAGGAAGCTGAAAAGAAAATTTTAGAATATAAGAAGATATACGAAAGTTCTGAAAAAGAATCAGTTAGTATTGTTAAGGGTAAAAATAATTTTTATAGACTTATACGGGAGATGAAGAAACCTGAGAAATATGAGTATGACATTAAGTATAACTTTGAATCTCATCCTGAGTTTATGAGGGAAGCTGATTTTCTTATTAATAAAAAGGGCAGTTTTAAATGTCTTGGTAGAATAGATAAAGAAACCGAAAAGAATGTTCATGAATGGAAGAAAGTATCTAAAAATATTAAGCAAATTGAGAATGATGGAATTGCTATGGCTGTGATAGATGATTTTGAGACAATGATTACTTTGATTAATTCAAATACTATTTTGCTTATTCGCGACAAGGCATTTGCAAAGATAATGAAGAAGATGTTTGAAGCGACTTATGAAAAGGCGGAGGGGATCAAATGAAGTTTTCTGAAAATGAATTGAATAACAATAATATCTATTCAGTTATTAGGCTTACATTCTTTACTGCGCTCATTGGAACGCCTTTAGGTTATTTTTTGTCTTGGTATCTTAAGGAACAAGGATATGGAATGCTTTCTATAGGATTTTATTTTACTATAGGATTAGCAATCGGATTTTTATTGTATAGTTTATTTTTTGCTAAGCTTTTAAAAAGAATTTCTTTGAGTGCAGGCTTGCAATTGGCAGTATTATTTAGAACAATCTATGTTTTGGTATTTATTACTTTTCCTAATATAATTGGGGCATTTTTAAGTCAGATATTCTTTAGGTTTGCTTCTACTACTAGCATGATTTCTTCTTCAGCCACAATTCAACATAATGCTGATAAAGAAAATCTAAGAAAAGTATCTCGTTTCTCTTTAATTTATGAGTCTTTAGCTATTGTTATAGGAATTGGATTGTGTTTGATTTTAATTCCTAAAATTGGATTTTTAGGGATTGTTTCTTTGTTCACACTTTTTATTATTCCTTTAATTATTTTTGCTAAAAAAGTTAGTGATAAATCTAGATTTGTTCCAAATAAAAAGCATAAGGCAGTTAAATTAAATTCGCTTCTTAAGGTTTTGATAGTTACAGAATGGCTTTTTTGGTTTGTAATGGTGGCAAGTGCTTCATTGATATTGACTTTTCTTGTTACTGAAAGACTGGCTGGAAGTTGGCAATGGCTGGGGATTATGTATTTAGGATTATATGGTGCAATTGCTATAAGCACAGTTTTAACGAGCCGATTTGACAATTATAATTTGGTTAAAACTACATTTATCGGAATGTTGTTGATCTTAATGAGTTCTTTGATTATTTTATTTTCTCAGAGTTTAGTTTTAGTATTGATCGCATTAATTATAGAAGGTATTGGAGCAAGTATTTGGGTTCCTTCTAAAGATGCTCTTAATTGGAGGCTTATCGAGCCGAGTCAAAGGGAGACTGTTGCAGGCTATATTCATGGAGGAAGAACATTCTTTCAGATAATTGCTCCTCTTGCAGGAGGGGCTTTAGCAACATACTTTGGTATATTAGCTCCATTCTGGTTTAAGGCAGGAGTTTCATTATTTGCATTAATAGTTTATGTTGCTATTGCTAGAAAGTTAAATACTATGATTAATTAGATTTATAAATATCCTAAAGGTTGCTAGGTTATGGATGAGGCAAAAAGGCTTGAGATTGAAAAGCAGGCAAGAAAGATACTTGATGATTTTGGAAAGTCACTTTCAGGGATAAAGATTGAGAAGAAAAAAGCATCTGGAGAGCTTGGAGGATTTAGAAAAGAAGGGCAGGGAAAGAAGGGAGATAATGATTTTAGAGAGAGGATGTTTTTGAATGCACCTCGGAAGGAAGGAGATTTTATTATTGCGGAGACTAAGAGCTGGTAAGTGATTGTTTTTTAAGAGTGCTAATTAAATAGAATTAGCTTATATAATGTTTATTTTATTGAAGTTTTGCTGAAGGAGGATAATCTGATAAATAATATTAAAATCTCTTAAATGGGAATGAAAAATATAGACAATCGATGATGTGAGATAATTATAATTTAGGTTTAAGATTTACTTCTAAGGTTAGGTTACTTGGTGTACTAAATTTAGTAGACTTGGTGTCATAAGATTTATATACTCAGTATACTAATGTTTTTTATGAGAGAAGAAGAACACGAAAAGGCATTTAATGAGCATAGAGAACCTATTTTTGAATGGGGAATTGAACAGCGAGGTATTTCTAATTCTCAAAGAGTAATTGGTTTAAATGCTTCAAGAGGGATATTAGAACTACTTTCTTTATATTTGCATAAGAAAAAATTGGTTTTGTCTGGATTTCAGATAAATCATAGATGGTTTAAGAGTAATAAAATTTACGAGAAAATTCCAGATTTTGAAGGCAAGAATGAAATTCTTGAGAAACTAATTAGACTAGAGAATATTTGTGAGAAGATTAGTTATGGAACGAGTAAGTCAGTTGAAGAAATTGAAGAAGCAATTAAATTGTTCAATGTATTGGAGGATAAAATAAAAAAGCTATTATGAAACGAGAAAGTTTGATTGCATATGCTATGAGCTTTGTATCTTATCTGTTTGATAAGGAGTTGTCTAAGAAAATAAATAAAGTGATTCTTTTTGGAAGTATTGCAAGAGGGGATTTTGATAATAATAGCGATATTGATTTGTTTATCGATGTGTCTGATAAGTTAGAGAAGGAGTTTATGAAAGAGTTGTCTATTTTTGAAAAAACAGAAACACATAAAAAATGGGTATTAAAAGGACTAAAACAACATTTATCTTTGAAATTAGGTAGTATTGGACAATGGAATTCATTGAAAAGAAGCTTAATTAGTGATGGAATTCTGTTATACGGAAAGTTTGAACAAACTCCTGATGAAGCAAAGCAATATTCTTTATTTGAACTTAAATTTGATAAACTTGCGAGGAATAAGAAAGTTATTTTATGGAGAAAATTGTATGGGCATAATCAGAAGGTGAATGGTAAATTGTATACAACTCAAGGGAAAGTTTTTGAGCTTGGAGGGAAAAGACTTGAAAGAGGAATTGTAGTTCCTGCAGAAAAAATGCGAGAGGCAATGGATTTTTTTGAAAATGAAAAGATTAAGTATACTATTAGGGATATTTGGAGCGATGGGATTTAAGTGATTTATTGTTTATCTAATTTATCTTTTCGGTTGTGCTTTCTGTCTTTTAATCTGTCGATTTCTTTTTCATAATAGCCTACGAATTCTTCTTGGCCTAGTTCTTGGGCTTGGCGTTTCTTTTCTTCATGGAGAAGGATTTGCTCTTCTACTGAAGTGATTCCTTTCTGTAATCTCTTTTTTCTTTTAGTCATTTTTTAATTTTTCTTTTAGTTTAGAGCATTCTTGTTCTAAAAATGATAATAATATTTGGGCTGAGGATTTCTTAATCTTTTCTTTTTTATTTAATGGAACTGAATCTCTTAGTTTTCTATAAATCTCGTATATATGGCGAGTTTTTAGTTCAGTGATATTTGAGTTTAGCCAGTTTTCAAATAATTTGTTAGAATATTCTTTTTTGTTTAAAAGAAAATTAATTATCAATATTCCACGTAGTCTTAATAGTATTGAATAGAGAACTGCATTTGATACGTAATCTTTATCTTCTTCTAAAAATTCAGAGTTAATTTTTATTAATCTTTCAGTTTCTGTTATGTATTCTTTGAAGTATTCTGATTTTATTTTAGTATTTTGTAATTTTTTAAGTAACTCTGAGTTTAGAATAGGGATTGCTTCTTTGAGAATAGAATATACTAACAAAGGGGAGATTTGAATTGCTTTTGAGATATCTTCTTCTCTTAAACAAATAATTTCAAATCCTTCAATTTTTATTTTAATTTTTTCTGAAGTTATTACTAAAATATCTATATCTGAATTGGGCGATGATTCTTTTCTTGCTTGAGAGCCATAGAGATAAATTCCTTTTATTTTACTTAAATATGGGGAAAGAGAAGAAAGAATTTGTTCATTGGTTGATTTTTTCGGTTTTCTAATTATAATTAATTCTTCATTGAGCCATTCTTTTGGGACAAAAATATGTGCTCCATTTCCGATTGATGAGGCTATTCTTACTATTTGTTCTTGCTCTAGTGTTTGGTTTATCATGTATATACTAGGTATATACTAATATTTAAGGGTTTCGGTATGAAAATTTAGGTTTTATTTGTTAAAATTGGGTTTCACAACCCTTAAAAATGGTGATTTTCTTGATAGGTTATGGTTAAAAAAGTAGAGAAAAAAGTAAAAAAGGTAGTTAAGAAAGCTACAACCTTTAACAAAGGTTCTAGGAGTCCAAACTTGAAAGAGAAAGAAGAAGAAAGTTCTGGGGGAATGGGGTTAGATGATGCTTTTGGAGATGATGAGGGAGTAGAGTATGCTGAGAGTAAGCCTAGAAAGGAAAAAAAGAAAAAGAAGGGTGAAGAGGATGAAGAGTTAGAAGAGGAGTTGGATGGGGAGTTGGATGAGATTGAAAGAGGAGTTGGAACTTTATCTTCAGAGAATACTAAGCCAGTTCAGGTTAAGATGAGTAAGCCGGTTTCTAAAGTTAAGAAGGGAGATATTGTTAGAATTGATGGAAAGCCCTATGAAGTTGATGGGCATTTTATGTTGATTGATCATAAGACTACTAAGGAAATGGCTATTGAAGTTTTTGATAAGGATGATAGAACTTTTCAAATAAGATATTTTGATGATCAGGTTGAGGCAACTTTGGAGTTGTATGAGTTGCAGGAAATTATGTTTGTGAAGAGAGTAATGACTACATTGGAATGGTAAGACTTAATAATCTCTTATAATTTTCTTATTTATGAAATTTGGAGAGTTTTTTAGACAATTTTTTAAGAAAGATGTGTTTTCATGGGCATTGTTTGATTTTGCTAATTCTTCACATGTTACGATGATATTAAGTTTTGTTTTTCCAATTTATTTTAAAGAGATTATTGCTGGAGCGCAGTATGGAGACTTTTATTGGGGGTTAATCGGAAGTCTTTCGGTATTATTGGCAGGGTTTGTTTCTCCAGTTATTGGAGCAGTTGCAGATTATGATTCGAGGAAAAAGATTAAATTTATTTGGTGTGTGTTATTATCAGTAGTTGCTACGGCACTTTTGTTTTTCTCTAGTTCGGGAACATTAATATTTGCTTCTTTGGTATTCATTGCTTCTAATTTCTTTTTACTTTTGTCTCAATCGTTATATGATTCATTTTTATCTCATGTTTCTACTAAGAAAAATGCAGGGAGTATTTCTGGATTTGGATACGCCTTAGGTTACTTAGGAGGAATTGTGACTATGCTTTTGATGAAACCTTTATATGTTAATGGCTATGGGGGAGAATATGAGCTTTTGTATAAACTTACTTTTGCATTAACTGCTTTATTCTTTTTGATATTTTCTATTCCTGCTTTTATATATTTCAAAGATAAGGGTAAGAAAAATAATAAAAGTGAAAGTTTATGGGAATTGTCTAAAATCGGATTTAGAAATACTTTTCTTGCTTTTAAAGAATTTAGAAAAGAGAAGCATCTTGCTTGGTTTTTGGTTGCATTTTATTTTATGAATGATGCTTTGGTAACGATATTTGCTTTTATTTCTTTATATGGTGTTGGAACTCTGAATTTAACAATGTCTCAGATGGGTTTGATATTTATTATTCTTCAAGTTATTGCTTTTCCTTCATCTATTTTATGTGGATGGTTTGCAGATAAATTTGGGCAGAGAAGAATTCTTTTATTTACTCTCTTTATTTGGGTTGTAATAACCTTATTGTTAACTTTTGCTCATACCTGGAGTACTTTTTTAATAATTGCAGTTTTGACTGGATTAGTATTGGGAGGAAGTCAGAGTGTAGCTCGATCTTGGTTTAGTAATATAGTTCCAGATAAGAAGAGATTTGTTTTGTTTGGATTTAATAGTTTTGCAAGCAAGATTTCTGCAGCTATTGGTCCGGTTTTGTTTGGAGCAGTTTCTTCATTTACAGGTAATCAAAGACTTGCAATGTTTGTTTTAGTGCCATTTTTTGTTATTTCTTGGATTATATTTTATAATATTAAGGAAGAATAGTGTAATTTATCACCATTTTATTTATAAGTCTTTGATTTATTGTTTTACTATGGATGAATCAGAGGTTGTTGATTATATGAAAAAGAAGGGGGGAAGAGAGATTAATGCAAGTATGGGGGAGGTTTTGCTGGGGCTTGTTGAAAAGAATCCCAATATAACTGGACCTTTAATTTGTTTCGATAGTGATATGTGTTGTATGGCAGATCCTGCATTTAGAAGGGCAACTAGAATTATTAGAAGAAGAAATGAAATAGCGAGGGGATTGATTGAACAATTCGGTGCTCCAGAAGGATATGTTGTTTTAAATTTACATCCTGAATGCGATTTGGAAGTTATTACTAAAGGGTATGGATTATTAGAAGAACAATTAGAAGGGATAAACTTGAACCCTCCAATTTCACTTATTTTATTAGCTAATGATGAGGTAATTGGAAGGTATAAAGAAGGATTAAGTAAATCAGGATTTGCTTTTTCTCCTGATTGGAAAGAACCAGATAGCAATTATCATTTTCTCTTGGAAATGGGCAAAGAACATGGGCTGGTATTCGATATGTTTAGAGAAGGACAAAGATTTGGGTATAGGCAAGCAAGATAAGTTTTAATAATACTTATTTTATTATATAAATATGAAATTAATTGATATTCATGGACATATTTACAATGAACAGGTTGAAGGTGCAAAGTATATTGGATTTGATGATTTGATTAAGAATTTGAATAAGTCTGGTGTAGATAAAATTGGAATAATTCAGTCAATTTTATTTGATAGCGATTTTAGTTTAAAAGAAATTGTAGGATTTGCAGAGAGGGATAAGAGAATATTTGTGATTAGTGCAATTGATGTAAAAAAGGAGATTGGTAAACAGTTGAAGGAAATGGAAAAGTATGTTCGCAATGGCGTAGTTAAGGGGATTAAAATTTATACAGGATATCAAAAAGTTTATGCGGAAGATGTACAATTGGAGAAAGTTTATGATTTTTGTATTAGTCATGATATTCCTATCATGTTTCATACAGGAGATACTTTAGTTGATGATGCTGAAGTGAAATATTCTCATCCTTTGCAATTTGATTCTTTGGCAGTTAGATACCCTCAGTTAAAGATTATTTTGGCGCATATGGGAAATCCTTGGATGGAAGATTGTGCTGAAGTTGTTTATAAAAATAAAAATGTTTATGTAGATATTTCTGGTTTTTTTACTAATGTTGAAAATAAAAGATATAGTGAATTAATGAAGAGAAAAGTTAATGATTTTATTTCTTATATTCAAAGTTGTAAGATTCTTTTTGGAACTGATTTTCCTATTGTAGACATTTTAGAGTATAAGAAATTCGTGGAAAGCTTAGATTTGACTGATAGAGAGAAAGAATTAGTATTCTTTAAAAATGCAAAGGAGTTGTTTAAACTATGAGTGAAGGATTAGTTCAGACGAAAGTTAAGGAATATCTTGGGAAGATTAAGAAAGATAATAAGAAGATGAATATATTTCTTCATTTGAATGAAAATGCTTTGAAAGAGGCTAAGGAGATTGATGAGAAAAAGCAGAAGGGAAGATTATACGGATATGTTTTTGCTATTAAGAGTAATATTAACGTTAAGGGGATGATTACTAATTGTGCTTCTCATGTCCTTGAGAATTATGTTGCTCCTTATGATGCTTCAGTTATTGAGAAGATTAGAAGAGAGGATGGAGTTATAATTGGAATGACTAATATGGATGAGTTTGCTGCGGGAAGTTCTGGAGAAAATTCAGCATTTGGATGTTGTGTAAATCCTGCTTGTGTTGGAAGAGTTCCTGGAGGAAGTAGTTCTGGGAGTGCTGCGGCAGTTGCTGGAGGATTCTGTGATGTTGCTCTTGGTTCTGATACGGGATGTAGCATTAGAACTCCTGCTTCACATTGTGGAATTGTGGGAGTTAAGCCAAGTTATGGTTGTGTTTCAAGATACGGATTAATTGATTTGGGAATGAGCTTGGATCAGATTGGACCTCTTGCTACAAATGTGAATGATGCATTGCTTGTATTGGATGTAATAAGAGGAAAAGATGAAAGAGATACCCAAACTTTTGAATCTAATTATATCGAATTAGAAAAATTAGAGAAAGCAAAGATAGGAGTTTTAAGAATTAAGGGGGTTGATTCAAGAATACAGAAATTAATTGATTCAAGAATTGATTCGGTGATTAAGAAGAATAAATGGGAAGCTAAGGAGATTAAGATTGATTATATTGATTTGGCAGTGCAGACATATTATCCTCTTGTTTATGCAGAGTTCTTTTCTGGGACAAGAAGATTCGATGGGAGAAGATATGGATATAAGATTGAGGAGAAGTGCGGTCCTGAAGTGCTTAGAAGGATTTTAGGGGGAGCTGAGATGACTAAGGCAGAATTTAAGGGAGATTATTATAAGAAAGCGTTGGCAGTTAAAGAATTAATTAGAAAAGAGTTTGAGAAAGTATTTGAAAAGTATGATGCAGTAATATTGCCTATGTGTCCAGGACTGCCTTGGAAAGTTGGAGAAGGAGATAAAATGGATGTTGAAGAAATTTATGCTTATGATGCGTTGGCAATTCCTGCTAATCTTGCTGGGCTTTGTTCTATTTGTATTCCTGCGGGAAAAATTAAAGAGGGAAAGGAAGAAGTTCCTGTTGGAATTCAGATAATGAGCGGGAAAGGGCAAGAGGGAAAGATGTTTGGGATTGCGAAAGAGTTTGAATTGTAAATTTTATTTTTTATTTTTCTTATGAAAGTTTTTTCTTTCTGGTAGGGGCAATCCTGCTTGTCTTGTGACTTCAGATATCACCTTTTGAGTTAATCCAGAAATACTAAAGTGTCCATTGTTAGATGTTAATGCTTCAAAATCCCATTCTCTGCCTCTGCCTTCAACTTTTGGAAGTGTTTTCATTCCGTTGGTATAATCTTCTATGCTGATGTAAATTCTATTAGGAAACATAGTGACGTATTCAGCTATACCATAAACAACATGCCATTTGTATCCAGTCATATATTTTAATAATGTTTTATATTTATAAGATTATATGTATCGTATTGATTATTTTAAAACTGAGAAAATATGATTTTCGATGTCATCAAGAACTAAAAGTTTTTGAGATTTAACTTTATTTTCCGTCAATACCCTGATGTTCTGCATCGGTTGGGAGCTTTATTTTAGTATATTTTCAAGATTGTGTATTAGAGTATTCATTTCATCAATGAATTCTTTTGGAAATGAATTTGGCCAATCGGTAGCCATGTCCCTTCTAAATCCAAAAATTGCACGGTTTGTATTTGGCTCTTGACAAAGATTTAATAGTATTCCTTCAAAATAACTTATTTCTGTAATCGGAGAGTTGGATAGATGAAAAAGATATTCATTTACAACTTCATATTCTAACTTTGGTCTTTTAGGATTAATATTAAATTGAGTACGAGATTTTAGAATTCCTATTTCAGGATTCCATTGTAATACTTTTCTTTCAAATTCAGTTAATTCTTTTGGTTCTTCTTGTGAGGTTTCTAATAATCTGGTTAATTCCTTTGCACTTTGTTTAGCTCTAATTCTAGTTTGAATATCTAATAAGCATTCTTCAGGGGAAGGAAGTTCATTTGAAACAGGAATATACAGTTTTTTAGCAATTAAATTTCTTCTTTGCTTTAGTTTTTCTTGCATTTCTCTAGTTATTTCAGATGGCAGGGACATTAGTTTTAAATCATATTTTACATTAGGAGTAAGTCCATATTTAAGTTCTAAAATTTCAGGCCAATTGGGATTTAGTTTTTTTGAAGGAATATAGAATCCTTCAGATTTAAGTGTGGTTTCTGGACTAAGTGCAATCCAAAACTTTCTTTCTATCATTAATCCTCCTAGGTATGCAAAATCATTCGGATTAAACTCTTTAAAGGTTGGAGGAGGTAGATAATTCATTTTATTTTTGTGATAATGGGTTTTATAAGGATTAGTGTATATGTTTTAATTCTCTCTAAGAGGTAAATGATTGCCTTGAGAATCTAGATACAAGGGAGTGGCGATAGTGTCTTGAATGTGAGGTTCTATTTTCTTTAGAAGTCCTAATACCTTAGTCCATTCATTCGGAGTTAGTCCTTGGGAATCATCCATTGCTACTCCTATAACTCCTAGAGGGTTTTTTGGAGCTTCAAACCAATGTCTTCCAGATGATTTGAAAGGTTCTTGGGCGCAAATTTGTTCATTAAATCTTTTATGATAATCGTCTAATTCGCTCATGGGATATTTGAAAGATATTTGTTTTTAATATTATCTATAACCTAATTTTAAAACGGATGAGTTTGAATTGTAACTATCCTCTTATGACTTGTACCCATGCTTCACGAGACTGTCTTTGTGCTTCAGCTTTGCTTCTTGGAATTTCATAAACTCCGACTTGTTTTCCTGTTTCTCTTTCTCCTCCACCTACTAGGGTGTGATTGGGATTTAAGTTTCTTAATTTTCTTCGTCCTGTAGCCATCAGTGAGCGGTATTCGCTTTTTGTGTAAATTCTTTCTTCTACTTTTTCAGTGGGATCATAGGCATCGGTTGTCAAAACAACTACTCCTCCTCTTTGGGTTTCTATATATTTTTCTAGATTAGCACGAAAGTATTTATCAAGGTCTGTCATGGAGAGATTTATTGAACTGAGTTTATAAGTATTATTATAGTGTTTACTTCAGAATATGCATAATCTTAAAAGGCGAGGGAGTTTTTTGTTTATATGGATTTAAAGGAAGGAGTTAAGATAGATTTCCTTGGGCATTCCGGTTTTTTAATTAGATTTATGGTTTGTGGAATTGATGGAAAGAATTGTGTAGAGAAGAAGTTGGTTATTGATCCTTACGGAGTTTCGCCTGCAATTAAGGATGTGGATTATGTATTTATTACTCATAGTCATTATGATCATTGTAGTATTGAAGATATAAAGAAAATTATTAAAAAGGGAACTGTGATTGTTATTCCTCCTGATGCGCAGAGCAAATTGGCTAAATTGGAAGGAGTTGAAGTTCATTTGGTTGAACCAGGGGATGAATTTATTGCAAATAATAATCTGAAAGTTGATTCTGTGAACGCTTATAATCTTGGAAAAGTTTTTCATCCTAAGTCTGAAGGATGGGTGGGATTTGTGTTGAAGTTTGGGAAAGTGATTGTATATCATGCAGGAGATACGGATAATATTCCAGATATGCAAAAATTATCTGGATATGGAAAGAAGGAAAATTATTTTGTGACTTTATTGCCTGTGTCTGGGAAGTATGTTATGAATGCTGAAGAGGCATGTGAGGTTGCAAGTCTTTTAGGGCCTAATTTAGCTATTCCTATGCATTATGGAGCAGGAGTTGCTGGAACACATGATGATGCAAAGAGATTTGTGGAATTGTGCAAGGGGAAAAATATAAATGCAGTCGTTTTGGACAAAATATGATTAAACTGCTTGTAATAATGCCTTTATTATTATAAATCCGATTATTGCTATTGCTGCAGTTTTTATTATTTCTAATAATGTATCACTTGTATCTTTCATTTCTTTTTAGCTCCTTTAATTAATTCAATTTCTGCTTTCACTTTTGCTAAGTCTTCTAAAGTTTTAAACCTTTCTTTTAAGAATGTTACTTCAAATTTTATGTCTTTCTGTTCTTTAATTAGTTCTTCTATTTTATTTTTTAAGTACTCTTTTTCTTTTTTTGAGTCTAAATATACATTTGTAAGTATTACTATCGCAATTAATATTGTTCCTATTGCTATTAAACCAATCATTCCTATTTTTGAAATTATTGAGGGCATAGTAGGAGATAATACTGCTAAAGCAATTGCTATAATTATTCCAATTAATGAATAAATATCATATTCTTTTTGCATATTTTGATAGAGTATTTTTAACTTAATAAGTATTTATATATTCAAACTTATCTTATTGAAAATGGAAAAACCGGAGTTTGTTTATGGAAATGAGAAGAGGTTTTCTGAGTTTGTTAAAAGTCTTGAGAGCGCCAAGAAAATTGTGGCTGTGAGTCATCTTGATTTGGATGGCGTGGCGAGTGCTAAGGTGGTTGATTATGCTTTACAAGTTGATAGGGTTATTCTTAGTGAGTATTATGCTTCAGATAATGAGGACTTACTTCAAAGAATTAAGAAGGAAAAACCTAGTCATGTTATATTTACAGATTTAGTTATAAAAAAAGAGTTTGCTGAAAAAGTTGCTAAATTTGCTTATGTTTTAGTGATTGATCATCATATTCATGAGCAAGATTATAACTCTGATAAGATATTTTTTCTTGATTCGCCTGAAAGTGGAATGTGTGCTTCTTATTTGGCTTATTATTTATTTTCAAAGATTAGTGATTTGAGCAAGATTGATTGGCTTGTTGCTTGTGCTAGTATATCTGATTTTTGTTATAAATCTATTTGGAGATGGATGGAAAGTGTTTGTGAAAAATATGGAGATAAATTTAGGGGCGGAATGATTGAAGGAGTGGATAGTGGAAAGATATGGGATTTGCAATGGAAGATGGTTTTAGGATTGTTACATTTCAAGAATGTTGAAGAGGGATATAAATTAATTGGATTGAAGTTTGGAGATATTGGCGATTTGAATAAATATTATGTTAGTATTCAGAAAGAATTTGATTTATTTCTTAAAAAGTTTGATAGCGAAAAAATTAAATTTAATGATGGGGAGTTTTGGGAAGTTAATTCTGAATCTCCTATAAAGTCTATTCTTGTTAATTATCTAAGCACCAAAGAGCAAGACAAAATTTTTATTTTTGCTAAAATAAAAGAAGAAAAATATAGTTTGAGTGCGAGAAGACAGGATGGAAAAGTTAGTGTGAGAGATTTATTGATAAAATTGGTGGAAGGGTTTGAGGGAGCAAGTGTTGGGGGACATTTTAAGGCAGCAGGTGGAAATATTATGTTGAAGGATAGAGAGAAATTCTTGGAGCGATTGAAGAATTTATAACCTTAACTCCGCAAAAATTTAGGGAATATGTTTGAGATTTATCCCTAAA
>JBBSYD010000036.1:0-8894 GCA_038045425.1 Nanobdellota archaeon
GGAAAGATGTATTTATGCGGAGAGTATATCCTTCTTACTAAGGGTCACTCTCTTATTTAAACCTTATGCTTTGTTACCCCTATATAGTTACTTCAATAGAAAGATTTAAATACTAGTTAGGATATGATAATTTAACCTGAAAAGGAGAAAACACAAAATGACTGAACAAAAAACACCAAAATATACATTTGAAGATTGGGCTAATCAATATACCCAGTATAAAATGACTCAACAAATTGAAGGCGAATTGCTTGATAATAAAGACACTAGAAAGAGCTTAGAAGCTGCTAAAACAGTCATGGGACTTGCTTCTAAATTCATACCTGACTTTGCAGCTAAAGTAAATGCTCCAGAAAATGAGGCTAAATTTCTAAGTGATCCATCTTGGCAAAAAGGCACAGTAGCTAATCTTTTAGAATATCAAATAGTTACTTCTAAGCAAGTTTATTCTACAAATCCTGCAGAAATAATTAATGAAGTTCCTGGAAGTGCACTTGAATTGATGGCTCTTGAACTAAAACCTTATGGCCTTGCTAAAACTGATCAAAATGAACGAGCAGCAGAGATTGCTAGCGAGTATTCTTTCTTGAATCAAATGCTAACTGCACCTATGGAAGAGTCTGAAAGAATGGCTAAACTTACTAAATATGCAATAGCTAGGACTAATGATATCGCTGATAAAGCATACGGGGAGGACAAGGATATTAAAGATAAAGATATAAAGAATATGAAAGAGAATGTTAAGTATGTTGCTCTTATGGGTATACTAAGTATAGGAGCAAAGTCATATGTTGAAGGAATTAGAGCTGAACGCCATGATTCATTCTATAGAGTATTCGCTGATAAAGATGGTAAAGTTGATTCAGCTGCAGTACAATCTTATGCAAGAACATGCCTTAAAGGCCATATTGATGAAAATCCTAAAGAAGGATTTGAATTAATGTATAAAGCACATATAATTGGTCAGAGGCAAAAAGAAGCTAAAGCTAAGGAAAAATAATTTTATTTTTAGTATATAACGTATAAATGAGTTAATACGATTTGGAAATTATTATCTGATGTTCGATTTTAATTTTTTTTATTTGCTGAAGATATTTCCTGAAATGAGTGAAGAAGGATTAGTTGAGAGGACCTGGATATTAAACTGCTTGAAGGAGATTAACTTGAAAATTAAAAATTTTATTTAGAATTTTCTTTATCTAGAATTTGATTTATTATTCTAATCATTTCGTTCATGAAGCTTTCTGCTGTGATGTTCCATTCATCTATTATTTCACTTTTTATATCGTGAATGGCTCCGTGGCTAATTCCTTTGTATAACTGATACATTTCCTTCATTGCAGTTGCGTAGGATTCCTTTAGTATTCCTCTTGAAACAAGTTCTTCTTGGAGCAATCCTGGAATGTGTTCTGGGCTAGGAGGTATTTTTCCTAGAGTCATTAATGCTGCTTGAGCAGAATCTACCATGCACCAATAAAGTCCATCTATTGCTGAGAGTTTGGACATTTTACTTCTTAGAAGATGTCCAGGTGCTCTTTCAAGAGAGACATAAACTGCCTCGTGAGTTGAACGAATTTTTCCTGATTGAAGAAGTCCTTTAATTGGATTGAAAAATCCTCCTGAATCAATTAGTGCTTCTCCATATCTGATTATATTTATTACAACTGGATCGCCGTAAAGAAGGTCGTTCCACCATGTTGAAAGTTTAATTGTATTTATGTGTAACTCTCTGCCGTAATCTGAAGCAGCGATTAATTTTCCAAGTTCTTCTCTATACCATGAAATTAATTCTAAATCCCATGCGATAGAAACATCGTCGATGATAAAAACAATATCTATATCCGAACTTGGTGTTGCAGTTTTTTTTGCTTGAGAACCAAAAAGAATTGAAGCTTTAATCATCTTGTCGAATTTTTTATGAGCATGCATTGCAAAATCTGCAGCTATTTCTCTTTCAGAATTAAATGGATCATTATGTTCTACTTTTCTCTTCTCACTCTTTTTTTCCATTGTTTAAATATATGAATTTACTTATATAAATGTTTCAGTATAAGATATTAGATTTAAATAGTTGTTAGTTTAAGATATGTTTAATGATAAGTGGGAAAAAATGGGTTTTAATTGGGGCGATTGTAATTCTTGGAATAATATTGATTTTGAGTTTTAGTGGAATACTTGAGACTCCTAAGTTTTCATATTTTCCTAATAGTGGAGGGAGTTGCAAAATTGGAGAAGATTCTTGTTCTCAAGGAAAAGGTAAACCTTCTATTTGCTGTGCGAAGGGAGAAGAATGTAAAACATGGAATATTGGGTCCTTAAAAGATCCCAATACGAAAGGACTTTGTTGTCCAGCAGGATATGAATTGTATAATATGGGCGGAAAGGCAGCACTTCGATTTTGTAAGAAACCTTGTTTATCTGGTGAATCAAAGTGTGGTTTAACTTGTTGTCCTAGTGATATGCCCCTTTGCACTGATGCAAATGGTGGTAAATGTGCTAAAGATAACACCTGCGATGTTGCTAATGGAGACTCTGTTTGCCCAACTACGGCTCAAGTTCCAGATGCAGATTTAACAGGAACTAGAGGATGTTGTTATGCTAAAGATAAGGAAACTTGCGTTAGTGCTCAAATTGGTATATTCACCCCAATTCCATTTATTGGCGGAGAGATTATGAAACCCGGACAGACGATAGGAGTATGTTCTAAAACTTCTTGTGAAGCAGGGCAAGAGAATTGCCAAGGAATTAGAGTAGATAATGGCATTGGAAGTATTTCTTATCATATGGAAAATGTGCTTGCTTGTTGTTCTCCTGGTGAATGTGAAAGAAATGCTATTAGTGGAGAGCCTAGGTGCGTTAAAAGAACTTAAATAGAAAGGTTTAAGTATTTGTCACTTTAGGGTAGTATATGAAATTAAGTTTTAAATTAGCTATTGCAGGGGGAGTATTGGCAGGTTTAATTGGAGTTTCAACTCTTATTAATAAAGAAGAAAGGGATGCATATCTTCAAGAGAATCTTCATCTAGAATTGCAGGTTGGAGGGTATGGCGCGATATTTAACGATTCTACAAATTTACCAGGATATCGTGTAGATTGTATGTTGGTTTGTACTGAGCGTAAGAGAGATCTTAGAATGGCAAATATAGACATTCAAAGATATAATTCTAATCATTCTGGTTTTGTTGAGAGCGCAAGTGTTTCTAGAAATCTTTTAGGAAAATGGACTATTAAAACAAATAACTCTATTCCCGGAAGTCCTCTTGCTGTTTGTTTGGGAAACGAAAAGAAATTGGAAGGATTGTATTCTGAATGCAAGAGTGAAGTTGGGATTAGAGATACTTTATCTTTGCCTGAAAGAAATAGACATCCTTATTTGTCTAATTGGAAATAATTAATTTATATTTTTGAGAGTGGGTGAGTTACTTCCCAGGCAGATGTAAACCTATTAATTTTACTACTCAAAAAAATAAAAAAAAGGGTACTTAATTTAAATACCTCCATTAATGAATATATTTTATGAGTTTGTTAACACAAATGCAAAGACTTGAATCTGAAGTAACTCCTCGCGTAAAAGCCGAACAGGGTCAAGTAGTGCTTACCAAGGGGGAATTTGCGAGTTACCAAGCAATTTGTGTATCGTTTAAAGAAAGCGTAGATAGTTTAGCAGCAGATTTTAATAAATTTCTAACTCCTGAAAGATTAGCAAGAATTGGAGAGCTACACCAAACGCTAGGCATAATTGAAGGTTTTAGATGTTATACAGAAAGATCAAATAGGATGAAAGATGTTTATGGAGATAATTTAGGTAAACTTGATCCCGAAATACCATTTACGGAATATAATAAACCAGTTCAATTATTATTATCTTTTGCTAAACATTTATATTAGAACATTAAATAATTTAAATCAACTATTGGATAATAATTTTCCAGTCATATTTAAGTCAGTTATAATTTATATCTTTGAGGGAGTTTATGCCCCGGCGGGCATCAATATCATTTTGTGATCTTGCCCGTTAGCATTATGTACAACTGTTATACAAGATTATACGTCGATAAAGGTTTTTATACGTTGGCTGTAATTTTGAGGTAGAAGTGAATTATTTTTTAATTCCTGAAAAATAATCCAAAAATCCAAACAATATGTTATTCATATCTCTAAAATCGAGAGTCCTTAATTTTTCTGCTGTTTGAACGAAAGGTAATCCTTTTGCAGATTCTAATTCTTTGCTACAGTTAATTATCATGTCTTCAATAGATGCTTTTGTGAATTCAAAATGACTTTGAAATCCATATACTCTTGAAGTATATTTCACAATTTGCCTTGGGCAGCCTATGCTTTTTGCTAACAATTTGCTTTCGGGAGTTAATCCAGGCATATCTCCATGCCAATGGCCAACGGGAAATTTCTTTGGAAGTTTTGAGAAATAAGGGTCGTATTTTACGTCATCAGTTAAAATTAAATCAAATATTCCAATTTCTTTATTCGGACTATGATCAAATTTAGCACCTAAAGCTTCACCTATTAATTGAGCACCAAGACAAATGCCTAGAACTAACTTATTCGAATCAATAACTCGTCTTATAAATTCAATTTCTTTCTTTGAATCAAAATAAGGGCATTCATTTATGGTTGTTGCAGGAGACTGAGGTCCACCCATCACTATTAAAAAATCTATTTTGTTAACTTTATCTGGAAACTTTTCTTTCTGAAATATTTTGGTATATGAAAGAGAGTGTTTTTTCTCTATTGCCCAAGTCTCAATAGCTCCTGGAGATTCAAAACTCTCATGCATAATTATATGTATATTCATTTATTCTTGATGCTCTGCATCTTAATAAATATTAGGTTATTATAGGTATAATTTTACATTTAATACACATAAAACTGTATTGCTATTAAAGTATACTTGTGCTGACATCCTGAGCAAAAGGTATCATGCCCGGATAAAATGATACTATGTCCTGACAGACATCTATTACAAAATAGATCTAACTTAATCCATCGGTGTGCCTGAAAAGCCACTTCGTTTCATTCCTGGAATTTGCCCGCCTAGTTCTGCTGGAAGTCCTGAAAATCCTCCGCCGTACATGGAGTGATGAACATCTGGATTGTAACCTAAACCTGCAAAATATCCTCCTTGGGAAGAATAGGTTTGATTCCAAAGTAATCCTGGTTCGTTATTAAATACTTGAGAGCCGTAGGCAGACATGACTTCTGATAATGCTGAAGGAGATTTGAAATGTTCATGCCATTGGGCTGTTTCTAATACTTGTTTAATATCTTTCATTTTTTCTCCGAATTGTTCTCTTAATTTGTCAAGATGTTCTTTCATTGGAACATTTCCCATTCCCATTGGAAGTTCGGTATGTTCAAATCCGAAGTTATCTGAAAGGTGCAGTTTCTTTACGTGTTTAGCAATTGTTTTTGTTTGTTCAATTAATTGTTTATCACCATAACCAAATTTTCTAAGCATGTTCAGATGTCCTACGTCCCAGGTTACTCCAATCATCTGTTCTGCTGTTTTCATTGCTTTAGATTCAGACATTCCTTTTTCAATTAAATTATCTGCAAATTTTCTTTGACTTACTTCTATTAACTCTTTCATGTCTTCTGCACGACTAATTCCCATTGATTGAGATTGAGCAGGTGTATTTTCTATGGCAATTATTGGTGCACGATTTATGTCTCCATTAACTTCGTTATATGCACTCATTGCAAGATTGCTAAAAGTTTTTGAAGCTTGTTCAATGGCAAAATCTTTTAAGGGACGATATCTTTCTGGAGCTCCTTCTTGAAGGCTACTTAATTTTTCTACTCCTTTTGTTAAAATATCTGCAAATTCTCCCAATTGACGATAGTCCTTTAGATATTCTTCCTTAGGGTCTATTTTATCAGTTATCATTGATTTTATTTCTGCTAGTTTTTTGTTATCGGATTCTATGATTTCTTTTTCTTTGGAAGATAATCGAGAATCATTCTTTTTCCTTTCTAGCACTTCTTTTGCAGAATCATATTGTTCTTTGAATTTATGAAATGCATCTCTAATCATTATATCTCCGTGGGTGATAAATTCAATTTGACGATTTATTGCTTTCTCTCCTGTTACACCCTCTTGAGGAAATGCTTCTTTGGCAAGAGCCATTGTTTTTTTAAATTCTTCAGGCTTATTCTTGTAAGTCTCGAATAAAGATAATGCCCCGCCTTCATTTATAGATGTATTAAGTTTTTTATTTATTTTTTCATCATCTATAGCTCCGAGATATTCTTTTGCTTTTCCTAATTCTTGGGTAATTTGTGAAAGAGGAGCCAACCAACTATCTTTGTTTATTTTTCTTATTTCTTCTCTGGCATCGGGAACTTGGCCAGGTTTGACTCCTGGTTTGTCAATTAAATAACTTTGTCTTGAAGGAGGTAATTGCCCCATTTCCCCAGTTCTTTCGTTGATAACTGCAACTTTATTTAGTTCTTGCGCGCCCTTACCACCATTTGCTTTTTCATTCCAAGTCCAGATTTCGGGAGGCATCATTCCGTTGTTTGTGTGGAATGCGACAACGAGAGGTTTGTCTGGCTGAATCCTCATTCCTCTTTTAAGAGAATTCCACATTTGTCTTTCGGCAGATTCTCTTTGAGTTGCGTCCCATTTACCTTCGCCTGCAATCCCTGTTGGGTCGACTAAAGGGCCGTGAAGAGTTAAGTCTGCTCCAGTGAGTTTTCTTAATCTGTTTATTTCATCAAGATGTTGTTCAGGAATAGCATCTGCAACTTGAGAGAAGCTCATTTGAACCTCTACAGATTTTCCTCCCGTATTGAGCTTGTCAGAAACCTGTTTTAATTGATTTGCAGTTCGGGGGTCTAGCGATTGTCCAAAAGATGAAGCAGGAACATCTGGAGCAATATTTCCATATCTTCCAAAGTCTGAATAACTTTTTCCTAGCCCATAATTTGAGCCTCCGTAGAATGAATGATACCCTCCCATGGTAACAGGAGAATAATGATTTATTTAAACTTTCGCACTAGAAACACTTATATATTATTAATTGATGTAAAGAGAATGAAAAGAAGAGTGCGTTATATTAATTCTGGGATACATGATAAAAGTAAGGTTCCATTTCATACGACTGAAAGATTGACGTTTATGGGAATAATTGGGATTTTTATTGTTGCTTTGTTAAGTATATTTCTTATTTTTTCTGGATTGGAAGGAGAAATTAATAGAATAATGCTTAGTGGAGGCGAGAGAATAGCATATTCTGCTCCAAGTCCTTTGAATAATAGTGTAAGTATTTCTGGAAATATTTCTGTGAATGTTAGTATTCTTGATTTTGAAAAATATAATATTACTTTTGACTTGGTAAATAGTTCTAATGAAATAGTTTTTAGAGAAACTCATAATGATTCTATTAATTGGACTAGTTTTGATATTGATGGATTAGATAATGGAATATACCTATTTAATGTTAGTGCAGTTAATTCTAGTAATGAAAGTGATGTGATTGGATTGTTGACTAGAACTATTGTGATAAATTCAAGTTATGTTCCGTATATAGGAAATTTCTTGGCGCTTACTGATGCTAATGGGACAATAACTAATCAAACGATTATTAATATTGCAATTATGATTGTGCTCCCAGGAACTAGTATAACTCCTACTGATTCTGTTCAAAAAAATATAACTATTCGATTGTATAATTCTAGTAGAATATTAATTAGAGAAAATAGAACAATAGGTTTGAGTTCTGCTTTGGTATATTCTGGATTGGAAAATGGGATTTACTATTTCAATGCAACCGTTGAATCTGCATTGGGAAATCCATATTATACTGAAACAAGAAATGTTATGATAAATACAAGTTATGGAGTTATTGTTGATCCTGGATATCATGCTGAAGTTATACTTCCTGATGAAGATGAGTATTATAATGATGAAGGATTGTTATTGAGAGTTGATTTAACTAAACCTGGAAAAGTTAACTTTACTTTGGATAACTGGGAAACTAATTATTCTATGACTAGCACTAATAATTTAACATTTAGATATAATTTGACTGGATGGATGTCTGGAAATTACAACTTTAAGCCATATGTTACTTTTTATAATAGTGCTGAAAAAATAACTAATATAGTCGTTAATTTCACACTAGATTACGACTCTCCAATTGTTAATGTTACATCTCCTGAAAATAAAACATATACTTATGCTCAGAGAAATATAAGTATTAATTTTAGTGCAACTGATGAATTTGGAATTGCAACAAAGTATTATACTCGAGATGGTATAAGAATAACATATACTTCTCCAGTGTATTTTAGTGCTGCTCCAGGAAATCATACTTGGATATTTTATGCTGAAGATAATGCTGGAAATATTGGTAGTAGAGAAATTAAATTTGTAGTAAGTCAAATTCCAAATACTACTCCAGTTACTCCTACTCCTCCTGTGACTCCAACTCCTCCGGTAACACCTACTCCTCCTGTGACTCCAACTCCTCCGGTTACTCCTGATAATAATCCAGATGGAAGTGATACTACCGCATTGATAATAAAAATACTAATTGGATTTCTTGTTGCAGGAATTATTATTGTTCTAGGGGTAATATTATATCGTGTATTTGGAAAGAAAGATATCTCTAGTGGTTCAAATAATCAAGGATATGGCGGAAGGCCTTATACTCCTGGACCTAGTGGGCCAGGTATTCCTGGAAATTTGGGAGGAGTTCATTCTAATTATCCTCCTACTTATCCTAGTAGAATTATTACTCCTAGTGCTTAATTGATACACGCAATAAAACTTGTTGTTGTCTAAGTGAAATTATCAGTTTTTAATACCTTTTAGTATACAGGCTACATCCCAAATAGATTTTTGAATAGAAATCTAGATCATTAAATGCAAA
>JBBSYD010000037.1:0-5480 GCA_038045425.1 Nanobdellota archaeon
AGCAATTATTCTCTTAATTTAGACTAGATTTAGGCTATTTTTGCAAACTTCTCTTAGAGTTTCATCTTTTTTATATCTTTCGGATGTCGGGCGCGGTCGGCGCTTCGCGCCTCCCATTTTAGTGAGGCTTATTTTTTTGGTAAGGGGGTTCGGGGGGAGGATTAATACGAACTTTGAGGTATAATTAAAGTTGTTGGCTTTGCTTAAAGGTTTGAGCTAAGTAAAAAGAATTAAGATAAATTTAGTCTAAGACTTTCTAGAACAGAAAATACTCCCGGCTTGTGTTCATGCCGAGAATCATCAGTAACGTTTCCCCAGATACAAAAAAGCCTAAAATCTCTTGCTATTTTAAAATAAGATCTATCATTTAAAGATTCGGGAGAAACATTCCAAAACTCTGCAAGATGCTGTCTCATACCTTCTCGATTTGGAAGAGGTAAGGATTTTAATAGAATTTTGTAAGTCTGAACATACTTTTGAGCTCTGGGTAAATTGGCTAATGGGGCTAAAGAATAATATAACTCATCCATAATACGTTGTGAGAAGTACTATTATTTAAAGATTGCGGGGTTTACTGATGTGAAAAAGATGAGGTTTTTGGGGTGTTTTACAGAGAATTTGGATTGTCAAAATTCTCTGATAAGACAATTCAGAAAAATTTAAACAATTGAATTGTCTATAAACAGGTGTTTGCGTTTAAGAGAAATTATAAAGATAAAGAGAATCTAAAAGGAGAATGATAAAAGGGTATTTCTGCTTTATTTACCCTATTGCTCTCAAAACTTGAAAGAGGGCGTTGGTATTCTAGAGGTCTAACAAAATTTGCTCCCTCCAATTTAACTCTAGCCATATTATAATTACTACTTCCTTCTGATTTGTATGCAGTTCTTGTTTCTCTAACTAACTCTGAAAAAGAGGGAGCTATACTCGACAACAATCCTCCGCCTAAAAGAAAACTCCCGACAAGAGTAATGGAGGCAATATTAAACTTTCTTCGTACTTCTTTTGGATTAAGTTCAACTGAATAACTCATAAATATGATTAAGTTAGAAGGTATTTAAGTTTTATTGTGATGTTTGGGTGTTTTACCGAGAATTTAAACAATTGAATTGCCTATAAACAGGCAAACGGGTGTTTTGTCGACGGAAAAATGAAAATAGATGAAGAAAAAGAAAAGAAAAAAAATGTGAAAATAAAAAAATAAAAAGGTGTTTGAAAGAAATTAAATAAAATTATTTCTTTCTTACTGCTGAACTTGAGTAGTTTCTTGAAAGTTTTGTAACTCCGATGATCAAAACTGCTAATGCAATTAACCAACTATTCAATGATGCATTTAAGTTAAGACCTATTAAAGGAAGAACTAAAAGAACTCCAATCAAGGTTACTAACCATGCCGTTATTTTTGCCATATATAAACACCTCCTTTCAAGTAAAGGACAAATGATAAAAGAGAAAGGGGTTTATATATCTTGTCGTTCGTTTAATATTGGTTTTGAGAGCGAGAGTTTATTCTTTTAGGAGTTTAGAGGTTGCAAGAATGGCTAAAACTCCTGCGAGAGTGATTGCAACGGCAGTGTAGCTGTGTGTAAGGAAGTGATCTGGAGAAACTTCTAGGAAACGGGCGACGAATTCGTTAAAGGTGTCGTAAATTGCTTCTCTCCAGGCATAGGCAATGGAAAAACCGATTCCAGCGACGAGGGCCATTCTTATTTGACGTTTAAATTCGCGTCTGAAAGAGGATTTCGTATTGAAGAGTTGCATGTTTGAATGAGGGAGCGCGTGTTTATAAACTTTTTTGAATGAAATTTGTCGACGGAAAAGGTGAAAGTGAAGTGTTTATTTTGGATTTTGAGGGGGTTCGGGGGTGTTTGGAAGAGGAATTGAGGAATTTTTATTTTTTTAGGCGATGCTTAAAATTTTTCGCGCGAAAAAAATGATTTAAACGGGCGTTTCTGTGTGTGTAAACAGGTGTTGGTTTAGATATTATGGGTGTTGGTTGGGTGTTTAAGGGTGTTTAAGAAAGTAAATTTCCTTATAAAATGGATAAGGTTGTCGTCGGTTATAAGCCTTAAAGACGTAACATTTATATAGTATAGCGGTTGATGTATAGTTATGTTTGGGTGGTTATTCGGAAGTAAAATAAAAGAAGTTGAGGAAAAAACTCATGAAGGATTTAGTTCTGTTAAAAAAGATATGGAGTCTATTGGAAAGTGGATTAAACACCTTGACCAGAGAGACAAACAGGTGTTTGATACGATAAATTTAATTAAATTAGAATTATCGACGATTAAAGATGAAATTGATTCTTTGAGAGAGGGAGTTGAATTGGTTGATATGAGTTTAGAAAATGAACAAAGTAAACAGGCGTTTAAAAAAACGGCGCGTTTTGAAGAACAGACAGCTGATTTAGATGTTGAGAAAGTTGTTCAAACACCTGTTCAAACAGATAGTTTTTATGGTATTTTTAAGAATTTAAGTGCTAATGAAAGATTAATAATTTTCACTTTAATGAATAGTGAAATGAAGCTAAGTTATGAGGATTTGGCTCTTTTATTAGGAAAAGAGAGGTCAACGATAAGAGGACAAATAAATGCAATAAAACAGAAGAATGAGAGTCTAATTATGGAAATAACAGAGAAAAATGGGAAAAAAAGAGTCTTTGTACCTGAAGAAGTTCGTAACAAACTACAGAAATATGCAAAAGTGAGAGTTGCGGGAGGCAAGAAAAATGAGAAAAAATGAAGTTTTGGCAGAAAAAGTGAGAAGTGTAGGGGCAAAACTCAAAAGTGAGGGGTTTGTGACCTGAATTTTGAGGATTTTGGGTAAAAAAGTGAGTAAATGAGGAGATTTGAAAGGAGTCTCTGATGAGCCAAAAAAATGAGAAAAAAGTGTTGAAAAATGCTTAAAAAACATGAAAATTAGGAGAAAAAGTGAGTAAATTAACCGAACTTACAGGTTTAGTTAGTGATAATCATGAATTCATTATAGTTATTCGGTTAGCAGGTTAACTTAGATAGAATTAGATCTCTCTGAGAGCTAAAATTGTTGTCAGAGAGGCTAATTTTTTAAGATTTTCAGGAATAGAAAGGATAATTTTCTTGTTATTTACCTTAGATTTGGCTATGGGAATGCCTTTAGCAATGAGTTTTAGAGTATATTCACGTATGGAGCTCTCTGAAAGAGATAATTTTGATGCTAATATAGAATAATCGACGGTAAAACCTTCTTCTTGAAGTTGATATATTGTGCTGAAGATTAGCATTTCTTGATTAGTAAGGCGCTTGATTTGGTGGTAAAGCTCTCGTTTTATTGAGTCTAGTGAGCTTAGGGCCTCTGAAACTTGAATCAGCCTGTCTGAGGGAGAGAGTTTAGGGACTTCTGAGGGGATTTTTTGCGAAAAATACGAGGAATTATGTGTCTGTTGGTTTGTTTGTTGGTTTGTCTGTCTGTCTGTTGGAACCCCCCTATTTCCACTGGAAACCTCGATATTTGGGGTTTTTAGACTGTATTGAGGCATTATAGGTAGTTCGTTTAATATTTCTGTTGTGTTTTCTTGATTATATGCAGGGTTTTGAGGGTTATTTGTCTGGTTTATGTGTTGGAGTGTTGGATTTGAAGAGCTATTTGAAGGGTTTTGTGTTGGGATTGGGTAATTATGTGTTGGAATAGAAGAATTATGTGTCTGTTGGTTTGTTTGTTGGTGTGTTGGTGTGTTGGATTCTTGATTTTGATGAGATTGAAGCTCATTGATTGAAGACTTTAATTGGGAGATTTCATTTTGAAGAGAAATAATTAGTGCTTTTAGGTCTATAACATCTTGTTTGGCTTTTTGGAATGCTTCTCGAATGGGATCTTGGGACATGAAATTGGAATGAGTGATTAGAATTTAAAGATTTGTGTGATTAATTGATGTAAAATGTAAGGTAACTGGAATTAGATGTTTTGAGGAGGAGAGAAATTTGTAAGGTAACTCAGTATTTAGATTGAATGATTAATTGCTTTCGAAATAAAATCCGAAGATACGACTTAAATCTTGGATACGTCCTTGCTGAATTAATTGAGAATAGACTTGATTTAATGGACGGAAACGTTTATCGACTATCTCTTGTATTGATAACATAGTTATATTACTCAAGTTAAGGATATAAAAAATTATATGTTATTTAGGATAATGAATTAGAAAGATTTAAATAAGTCTCCTATTGTGTGGTTTTGAGGTGTGATACCTCAGTAATTTCTGAGAAAATAAAATGATAGAAGTAAGAATAATTAAGGAAATTCATAATACTGCTGAAAGAGCTAGGATGTTGCGTCCTCATGTTGAATGGTGCGATATCTATGGCAAGGAAAATGCTTTTTGTCCTATTCCTCTTGCAGAGGCTATTGAGAAAGAATGGTCTGCAATGCTAAATGAAAGCAGAACTGCATTCAAAGCTTGGAGAAATGAATGCTATAAAGGAGCCTATATCCCTCAAAGAGAATTCAGTTTAGTTCAAGATGACCTTCTTTATAGGAATGGACGACACATATGGTTTGTTGAAAGGTGGGGTGAAAATGGAGCAGGTCATAGAACTTGGGCAGAAGAATTACAATCTAAAGAAAGAGAGACTCTTCAGTTGCTTGCTAGTAAAAATATTTCTAGATTTATTGAAGAGTATATTTTAAGAATGAAAGGGATGTATGAAGCGACTGAAATACGAGATAGAAATATTGCAGAAAATTTAAATGCTTCTGAAAGACTGATTAGAGGGTCCTTCCCGTATTTGAAAGATAAAGAGGTTATAAAACTGGCTGTTGGATTAGGTTACTCTCACAAACCTGAAAGATTTATGCACGTTTCTCCTGAAATAGTTGAACTTGCACCGATTAGTCTTAATTCTTTGGAGGTGATTGAAGAATTAAATATACAAACAACTCAAAGATGGAGAGAAACTGGGCAAATTTCAGAAAGAGATGCACTTGCGCACGCTATTGCCAGACTTCCTGCATCACAAAGATTTGGGTTGAATAGGGAAGAACTAATTTTAGGAAGTTCAGATTTAATAAAAAAGAAAATCCTATGTATCTGAAAAGAAAGAGAAGTTTGATTGCATGGGTTTTGGAAGCTGGGAGAGGTTTTGTTGTTTGAGATATACTGCATAGGCTTCGTTTGAAAGTCTCCATCTTTGTCTTTTGGTGTATTCTATGCCTTGGGGGTTTTTGTTTACGGAAATAACTAGCTTGTTAGTTTTCATTTCTAGGAGAATGGATTTTATGAACTCTTCGTCACGTGCAATTTCTTTGCTTATGTCTGAGGTGAATTTTGGTTCTGGGGACATGGAGAATAGATAGTGTAAAATTTGTTCTGAAATTCTATCTCTTTTTTGCTTTGATACTTGAGGCATGGTGGAATGAAGAATGAAGGATATATAAAGTTATTCGGTTTTTAGGCTACATCCCAAATAGATTTTTGAATAGAAATCTAGATCATTAAATGCAAA
>JBBSYD010000038.1:0-3395 GCA_038045425.1 Nanobdellota archaeon
CTATACTAGAATAATACCTTCTTATCACTAAACAATAACACTTTTTACAAAATTATCTCTTCCACTCAACAATATCTGGATGAAAATCAACCTGATATTCCGGAATTCCTAAAGAAATACCATAATTTTTCGCTTCATCATATTGTTTCTTACTATGTCTATCAATAAAAAATACTTTCCCTCTAAATATAATATAATGATGCGTTTCATTTTTGAAATCTGCATACCAATTATGTTTTGAATCTAATGATTTACTTATCATAAATACAATCTGCTGAATCTCATTAGCAGGAATTTCAATAGTATGTAAAGTCCATTTACTAATCCAAGGAGTTTTATGCTCATTAGTAACTTTCTCTATTTTTGTTTTTGTAATTTTCACTTTTTCAAGAATAGACTTATCCTCAAGACTTTCTTCAATAATAACTCCAATATAATTATTATTCATATGTTAAACAATGATTCGTGAAATATAAAAAACCTTCTAAAGAAGAATTAATTAGAGATATAGAACAAATGACAAAAAGAAGTACCGAGAGACTAAAAGCTATGGGAATAACTGAAGAACCAGACTGGGATGCGATAGTCCAAAACCATAGAAAAAGAAAATTATAAACCTAGTATATCTTTCAATTCTCGAGGTATTTCCAACTTTTCTTTTGAATAAACAATATCTTCACATTGAGATATTGCACGTTTACAAACGCTCATCATCTTATCATATTGCACTATAATTTGTTCATCCTTAATGACTGCACCATAACGAGCATTCTCTCTTTTATCAACATCTGACTCTTCTTCCTTATTGGAATAAACCGTTATTCTTTTAATAAATTCAGAATCATAATTAATAATTCCTTTTTCTTTCAAATAAGATAAAAAAACTGCCGTGTATTTTTGACTTCTACTTTCAACTCCAAATTTAATTAGAATAGCAAGTGCACAATAATATTGAGCATAAAACCACTCTTCAGGTAATTTATAATCTGCCCTCTTGTTTCTATAAATCTCACAAAAATCTAAAGTTTCCTTCGCTTTGAAAATATATTTTTCTGCTAAACTTAAATTAGGATTTACTAGTAACATTCCCTTATGCTTTTTACCCTTTGCATCTGATTTCTTTGCATTAATAAAACACTCTTTTACTTCCTCAAAATTCATTTGTTCAACTCCTTAATAAAAGAAATAAATTTTTCTTGCCCAAAGAGAACAATCCCTTCGTTTATAGCATTGACAAATGCAACATTTGGTTTTTTTAGTTCTTCTTTGAGTCCATTGGAAGTAAAATCTATAAAATGAATTTTTTTTATTTGACTATTCTGAATTTTCATAACTATCCTTTCAACTTCCATTTTATTCTTACTTGAAACAATCCCCAGAATGTCTATATCATTTGCTTTTTGCAAATTATTAATTGCACTCCCATATAATAACAAAAAATCCACTTTGTCTTTAAGTTCAGCAAAACAATTTATCCATCTTCTTTGATATGTTGATTCATGTTCAAGTGCTAAAATAAGCATTTTACTTATCAGAGGGTTATTCCAATTAATATAAATTGTAAAAATACTATTACGTTTATTACCTACAGACTTAAGAATAATCATTTCCTCGGCTTCAATCTTCTTAAGTGCCTTCCAAACACCTACATGAGTCATCTTAAGCTCTTCTTTTAATATAGCAATAGTCGGAGCATCAACTACATGTCTTAAAGTTGTAAGTAATATCCTTTGAGTTATTGAATTTAATATTTCCATATTTTCAGCTTTAACTTATAGTTAATGCTCATTAACTTATAGTTAATGACCTATTTAAACTTTCCGTTTTCATAAAACAGCATAACTTTCTCAACTTGTTTCTCTACTTTTCTAAGATTTGCAATATCTCCCCAGTCTCTCCGAACAACCCTTCTGCAATATCCAAAAATCCACTTATCTCTTCACGCCCAGGTAAATTAGGAGCATTGCTATAATCTCCAAAATCGGCCCTTATCCTAAATTTCTCTAATTTCGCAAATATTGAAGAATAATCTTTTTTCAAATAACCTAACGAATGATAAAGAGATAGTACATCAACTTTAGATTTATGCTCGTACAGAGGTTTATTATTTTTTGCATCCTTGATGATGTTTACACAATTTTCAAAAACAATCCATACGTAATGCACAGTTTCAGCCATCTCTCCCCTTGCAAATTCCTCTTTCGCCTTTTTTAATTTGTTTTCAGTAAATCCTAGATTTTCTTTAGCCCTTTCAAACATTTTTCTCTAAAATCTCCTCCACATTCTTCTCACTAAGAGCATTATAATCTCTATACAAATCCTTATCAACTTTATTAATATTATCAATTATATATTTCTTAGAACTAGGAATAATCCCTTTCTCCAAAAGAAGTATTCTTGCTTTTTCTATTATAAATTTCCTCAACTGCTCCACAAGTTCTTTATTATTTTTTTCTTTAAGCAATACAAAAAGTCTATTTTTCAAAACATCCAATCTCTCTTTTTTTTGCATAATAACTTCATAAGAAGGACTAGGCAAAGACTTATTCAATAAAAATCTAATTATTCCTCTGTCAAATATAATAAGTCCATTCATAAGAACATTTAACACCAAATCATTAGCTAAAAAGTAATCCTCCTCAAATTCTGTCTGTTCTTTTTCAATAATATTTAATTTTCCTAAACTCACTAATCCCCTTTTTCTGTAATCAATCTCTTTTTTATTCTTTACAATTACAATCATGTCTATATCGCTATTTTCAGTTTGCTCATTTGAAGCAACACTACCAAAAACCATAAATGCAACTAAATTTTCTTTGTACTCTGAATTAAATACATTAAAAACTTGTTTTATCTTATTTTGATACTCTTTAGATAAATCTAACATTCTCTCTGAATCATATAATACCTTAAAAGAATATGAAAAATCATTATCGAAGGTTATCCTAATTTTTTTATCCTCTTGCTTAACAATCCCTTTTTCTTTAAATTTTTCAATTATATTATACACCATAGGCACACTCACATCTGACTCCTTAGCAATTTCATAAGCAGAGAATTTTCTATACCAAAATCGAACTAACATTCTCATAACCTTCAATTCGCTATTTTGTTCTATTATCATATATTAAACCTATTTAACATTTAATTAAGCTAGTATAATATATTATTAAATCTATTTAAACATTCCTATTACATCAAGAATCTTATAACCTTAACTCCCCAGTTTTTTAGGGTATAATTCTGCAATTTTCTTATTTATCGAATATAAACTTGAACAAAAGATTTAAATAGTATATACCCTATAGGGTATATATGGAAAAGTGGATTTCGGACATTTTAAACCCAACTTTGACAGATGACCTTTGAGCTCGTCGAGAAATTTTAACTTTTTC
>JBBSYD010000039.1:0-5187 GCA_038045425.1 Nanobdellota archaeon
TTGAAATTTTGTTTGATAATTTTTTATTTTAAATTGAATTATTCAAACTTCTCTGAACAATTTGCAAAACAACAAAAAGCGAACATTCAACCTCTAGAAGCAAGTATACGAACAACCTATGAATCAAAACAAAAACAAATTCAAACATTAGCTAACGAATTGGGAGTTCAACTATGAGCAGATATTCATTTCCTCCTGCAATAAAACAACCTTCAATAATTCCTTATAAAATTCAAGGAAAAGATGCACCTGCTTTTTTGAGAGATTTTAATGGACTTGTTGATTCAGACTTTGGAGGAAATGCAAAGCTTAAAGTTTTAAGTTTGTCAGGCGAGGGAGATAATGCAGAAGTTACTGGCTCAAATACTCTAGTTTTGCCTGTTGTTCAAATATTAATTCCTGATAAAAGAATTGGAAGACCTGAAGACTTGCAAAGAACTTTGAATGATGGAGACACTTTATCAATTGTAGGAAATCACTATGTAGACTTGGGTGCAGTTTTAGATTTTACTGGAAGAAATCATGAAATGGCTAAAGATTTTTATGAGCAACTTTCTCCAGAAGCAAGAAGAGATTTTATTGAAAAAGGATTACCTGCTTCTGTCGTAGGATATGGATTAAAGAATTTTACCGAAGGAAGTTATAAGTTAGGCTTAGTAAATACAGCAAACACAAGATTAAATCCTTCCGAATTATTTAAGGGAAAGACAAGGCAATTTAATAATACTGACGTTTCTTTGGAAACTGGTTTACCAACTAGACTTGAAGGCGGAGAAAGAACATTTTATACTGCTTCGCAAAAAGTACCCTCAATTGAGAATTTAGGGCTTTCGTGGTTGTACTTGGGCGGGAGCCTCGGTTTGGATTCGAGCATTGAGAGTCTTGCTGGCTCGAACTCGTGTGGTCGGGTAGTTTTGTTTTAGTGCCGAAGGCATCGCACAAAATTTTTTAAAGATTTATTTTTAATTTGATAAAATATAGAAATTTTGGAAATGCGAACTTCAATTGCTATTTTGTACAATAATTAAACATAAAAAGCTAAAAATTATCCTAAGAATCCTAGCCATGCACAACATAGCTAGGCTACACGCCTTTTGCTTAGGGTCTGCTTGCAGATTATAAAATTCAACCACAACAGATAGTAAATAATATGAAACCTGAAGTGGTGGTGACATGAAAAGCAAATGGCTATCCTTTCGAGGTTGTACTTGAACAGGAACCTCAATTTGAATTCGAACAATGAGAATCTTGCTAACTCGAACTCGAATGGTCGAATAACTTACTTTGAAATGTGCATGGCTTTTATACTCATGAAAACTCACAAATCACTTTATTATTTTCTTTCTTCCATGGGAAACCTTTTTATTGCACTTAGAAATGCGAAGGAAAATAAAAGCAGTAGAGAAGATGTTTTTGAATTTTGTGAAAACTATGAAAAGAATTTACTCGAATTACACAAAGAACTTATTTCCATGAATTATAAACCTAGACCTCTAAAAACATTTGTTCTAAGAGATCCAAAAACAAGAGTAATCTCAAAATCAGATTTTAGAGATAGAGTTGTGCATCATGCTTTAATCAATATAATCAAACCTATTTTTGAAAAGCAGTTTATTTATGATTCCTGTGCTAATCAAATTAGGAAAGGTAGCTTATTTGCTCTAAATAGATTTGATGTATTTAAGAGAAAAGTTACTAAGAACTTCTCACAGGGTGCTTTCTGCTTTAAGGCAGATATAAAGCATTATTTTCAAGAAGTTGACCATGAAATTCTAATAAATATACTAAAGAAAAGTATAGCTGACGAAGATGTTTTATGGCTAATTAGACAAATTCTCTCTAATCAGGCACATTCGGGGGGGGGGGGAAATTACAAAAAAGGGAATGCCTTTAGGTAATTATACTTCTCAGTTTTTTGCTAATGTCTATTTGAACGAATTAGATTATTTTGTTAAACACGTTTTGAAAATTAAGTATTATATCCGATACGTTGATGATTTTGTCATATTACATAAATCTCAAAAACAACTCGAAACTTGGAAAAAACAAATAGCTTGTTTTTTGAATGAAAAGTTAAAACTTGAATTGCATCCAAACAAATCCAGAATAATTTCTTTATCAAGAGGAATTGATTTTGTTGGATTTAGAAATTTTAAGAATCACCGATTATTAAGAACTAGAAATGTTTCTTCAATGTTTAGAAAAGTATACTTATACGAAAAAGGAGCTTTGAGTTTTGAAAGTTTATTTGAATCCTATAGGGGATGGCAAGCGTACGCAGGATGGGGAGACACATTTAAACTGCGTGAGAAAGTAAAACGAAAGATTATTGATATTCTTTGGGATAAAATGAGTGATGGATAAATCACTCCAAATAACAGCCCTTGGCGGGGACTCTCACCCCGCACACAGATAAAGAGAGGGTTTTCTTGAGCTTTTTGGCTTAATAATCGTCGTTGAAAGATGGAAATATCCCTCAAAGAGGTCAGGCGGATTTCAGCAGGTTCTTCAGCTTTTTTTGGAATTCTGAACGAGATGAAACAAGCCCAAATTTTCTGTATTTTGACAGCAAAGATTTCTTGGAGACAACAATCATCCAGCGATTTTTGTATCTGCTATTCAAATAATCTATTTTAGCTCTAAGTTGAACCTTTTTTGAAAGCAAAGTTCCAGTTTCAATCTCCACTGCAAAGTTTTTATTATGATATTTGAAAGTTATATCTGACTCTCTTGTGTCCCAATCAAAAACATTTGAGGTTCCATTAAGTTTACTAATCATTTTCACCGCAGACCAGACAAGAAAAGTATGAGTAACTGAATGTTTCATAGTTGGCTTAACTAGAACCCGCACATAATCTTGTTCAAACACACAAAACTCGTAGGCTCTTTTATATCCATTTTTCAGAAGAAGAGCTTTTTCTTTTTGAGTTAAATCTTCTTCTAGGAATACTTTAGTATCACCTGCATTTAATTTATTTAGAGAAGTTTCTTCAAATTCTCGGGCTTGAAGTTCCTTTTTCCTTATGAGTTCCTCCATTTCTAGAATTCTTTTTTCTTTAACATCTTCTTCATGATTAAGTTGATTTATCCTTTCTTTTTTTCTTAAAATTGGCAATTCAAAATTAATTTCTCTTATTTTATCTGAAATATCTTTATCTAAATCTGAATATTCTTCTTGGTAATATTCTAGTTTATCTTTTAATTCTTTAATGTCTTGGGCATTTAGATTGTCTATTGGAGTCAGAATTAATACTTTTAGATTTATTCGTTCATTTCTTTGGGAATCTATCTTTTCTTTTAAGATCTTTTTCTTTAACTTTCTTTTCTCTTTCCAATTAATAAAATAGAGATTAAGCTTATAGTTTAGATAGATAATAAATGGTAAGAGTATGATAAATATCGTAAGCCAGAATTTCCATTGGACAAATAGCAATGGAAGAGAGTTATAGACAGAGATTAATTCTAACTTAAGATTTTCAATAGGGGGAGCAAATATTTTCTGATAAATTGCTAGGGCTATAATTCCAAGAACTCCCAATTCAACTATTCCTAATCCTTTATTTTCCAATTTGAATAATCTCTATTTTTGGTTTAATTTCTTTATACAATTCTCTTGTTAATTGTCCGATTTGAGCGATTTGCATCCTTAGGTCTTTGACTTCATCAGTTAGAATGTCTTTTTCTTTTTCAGATATGCAAAGACGCTTTTCTATTTCTGTTTTTGTCAAGTCCAAGAGCATATCTTCCTCTGAAATTGTGTCACTCATGCCTAAAAGTTCAGAGTAATAGTGTATTTTGTCAGATTTCTTCCAACCAAAACGATATTTGAGAGCTGATTCACTCTTGTATCTAGGGAGCCAATAACAGCAGGAGCAATGCCTAAAATCATACATTGTTAAGTCAGAGTATTTGGCTCCTGCTGGACTTTCCTTATCTCCAAAAAGCCGTTCGGATGCTCTTTTTAGATAGCGATTGACTGGAGAGTGAGTTTTTGTGAATAAATAATCATTTTCTTTTAGTCCGCTGATTTTAATATATTCTTTAATGAGTTCTGAAGAAAGCATGAGCTTGATTCTTCTTCCGAATGTTTTGCTTATTTCCTGCCTTATGTTGAGCTCTCTGAAATTATTGAAAAAGTCTGAAACTCGGACATTCATTAATTCAGTTGGAGCTCTAATTCCTGTATCGAATAAGAAATATATTAGAACTTTATAATCATATTTTGATTTTTCTGCCAGAAGTTTAATTTGTTCTTCCGTAAGATAAACCCATTTTGGTTTTTCTCCCGAAGTGTCTAGGTCTGTTGTTATATCTTGGAGTTCTATTCCTTTTTTATGACTTACTTTTTGGTGCCAGTGCCAAAATGCCTTAAAGTCTCTAACATAATCCTTAACACAGATGAATTGTCCTCCATCTTTTTTTCGTATAGTTCCTTGACGCATTTCTACAAAGAGAACGTGTGCTTTTTCTTCATCTACTTTTGTTAAATTTTCTAGAGAATATCTATCTTGAAAATGTTTCATTAGAAATATTATTCTAAATTTGAGAGATTGTAGTCTTGAATAGCTTCTGGCTCCTTTTTTGTTATGATTGCCTATATTCAAGCCGTGTTCCATGTCATAGAGGTATTGCTTTAGAATTTCGACATTCTCGGCACTCAAGCCGTTTAAATCGTTTTGTTCCCCGTTTTTCCAGGCGAGGTACTTATCTTTGAAGTTGTATGGATCAAATTTCATATGCCTTCCAAAACTCCTTTTTTGTTCTTAAATCCACAAAGTAAAATAAAGGTACACAAAAAGGTACCCTTTTGTTACACTTATACTTTAAATAGCTTAAATTTGAGGTTTTCATATTGTCCTCCACACTACTTTTATGTTCTTGAATACACTGGATAGAAAAATTACGTAAAATTTTAGGTAATATGGCTTGAGGGTTTTGTCTTTCATTTTTTGGGTTTTTTCTAAACCCGTTCACTATCGAAATGCCAAAATAACATAATGCGGGGACTAGGATTCGAACCTAGGAAAGCACTAAGCTACGACGGCCTAAACGTCGCCCATTAGACCACTCTGGCATCCCCGCTTAGGATGAGATTTGGAATAAATGAGGTTATAAAAAGGTGTTGATTGAGTCAGTAGATGAGCTTTTCCTAGTACAGGCTCATCTATAATCAATAATTCCAAGATT
>JBBSYD010000040.1:0-24544 GCA_038045425.1 Nanobdellota archaeon
GATAAATAAGAAAATTGCAGAATTATACCCTAAAAAACTGGGGAGTTAAGGTAATTAAATCACGGAGGTCAAAAAATGACAACAAATAGACAATTAGCACATGGTTATCCACCCGTCTGGAAAGTTGAAGGAGAAGTTACCTATAGAACTCCTTCCACAACTCTTTACGTATATGACTCAAAGGGTAACCCTCAAAGGACGGAGAGAGCAAGGGAAAGTAAAATAATTCCCATGCTTATTCATGGAAATACTGTAGCTGAAGTTAGAGATAGATATGCTAGAGTTATTCCTCAAGTATGTCCTGAAGAAGTAACTGTTGAAAAATTGGTTGTTTATAACACACATCCTGCAACTCTTGTAGAAAAGGCGCAGACACCAAAATCTTTTGAAGAAATTCCTTCAAAACGTTTGTAAATGAAAAATAGATGTGATTTACAGGGAACTCTGTTAGTTGTATCGCGTTAGGCACAGAGTTCCCTGTCCAGAGAATTCTGCGGAAGGATGACACAATTTCAGAATTCTCTGTATTTTCTATTGATGGGCTCGTCGGTAGGCTACCGGCGGGCCATTTGGGTGGGAAGATTTATGAACTCTGATTATTCTTTGAACTAATGCAAAATAAAGGTGCGAATTTTTGGTTGATGGGAATTTGTGTTGTAATGTTTGTTTTACAACTGGTAATTCCTGGATTTACTGAAGCGTTGTTAATGAATAAATTTGCTTTACCTGAAGTTTGGAGATTTGTAACTGCAATATTTTTACACGGAGGATTTTCGCATTTGTTATTGAATATGTTTGCTATGTTGATGTTTGGAATGATGCTGGAACATACAATTGGAACTAAAAAATATCTTCTTGTTTTCTTTTTGACTGGAATTTTAGCTAATATTATTTCTTATCCTTTTTATGATTCTGCTCTTGGAGCATCTGGGGCGATATTTGGATTGATTGGAGCGATGGTAATGCTTAAACCGGGAGTTACTATTTGGGCATTTGGAATGCCTATGCCTTTGTTTATTGCAGGAATTCTTTGGGCATTTGTTGACATAATTGGAGTATTTGTCCCATCGGGAGTCGGAAACATTGCGCATCTTTCTGGAATGGGTTTAGGATTGATATTAGGAGCTAAATATAGAAATTGGGCAATGCGTGAGGAAAGAAAGCCCAGAGTTGAATTGGATGAACGGTATGTTCAGAGTTGGGAAAATGCGAATCTATGAAAAGGTAAATGGATTAGGATTAGCAGGTTTTCTTTTATTTTCGGGATGTGCAGAGTATAAACGTCCAAGTAATAGTTACTCTAGTTATACAAAAGAGACTGATAAAAGTATAAATTTAGAATTGAGAGAACAGGCATTAAATCATAGAGTATATGATTTTGTTCCTAGACATCGTAGTCAGATTAAGTTTTATGATTTGGGGCATTGGACCACTTGGGCTTTTTTTGGAAATGATGAAGACGGAATCTTCGGGGAATCTGCTTCTCCTGCTTATTCTACAAATATCTCTTATATGACTGCAGTGAGATGGAGTGTTCTTAGAAACCCGCTACATAATTATAATTCTTATATTATTGGAACTGATTATTTAGAAAAGCATCATAATTTTGCAGTATTTGCGTTTGATAATAAACGAGGGTTAAGAATAATGGCTAAAGAAAAGGATCCAACGGTGTTTGGAACTGGGCCGGCAACTTTTCAGTTATTACTAAATGATGCTAAACCTTATGTTTCATTTAAGGTTCCTATGTTTTTTGGAAGAAAATTTGATTTTGGTGTAGGGTGGAAAGAAAGAGGAAATTTTGGATTCAAGTTTAGGCCATTTGCTAGAAGAAATTATGAAGATAAGTAGAGTTATTTTTTAAGTCTTTGAATTATTTAAAATATCTATGAGTTACAGAGAATTCTGATAATCGTGTCATCCTTCCGCAGAATTCTTTGAACAGGGAACTCTGTACCAAACACGATAAAATCAAAAGCACGAAGTGCTTTGGATGCCAAGAAAACCTTCGGTTTTCGGGCATAGAGAAATCTAAAGATTTTCTATGCTCAAGAACGCCGTAGTTGAACGTTCTTGACATCAACAGAATTTCCTGTAAATATAATTGGAAAGTTATTATCTTATGTTCGATTTGAAGATGATTTATTTGTTGATATTATTTTATGGGATGAGTGATATTATTGAATTGGATATTTGTATTGAGTTGTTGTGCAGGACATTATCTTGTTTTAGTTTAGAGTTGCTCGAAGAGCAATAAATAATAAATTTTGCTTTCGCAAAATTTATAAGCTATATTCTCTTCAAATTAGAATGATAAAAGGAGGGGTAATTGTATTTTCATGTTTGTTTTTGATAGTATCTATCGTTTGTGTTTCTGCTAGTTCTGTTGACGATGAGTTTAGGAAGCTTGCCAATTACGCAGGAGAATATGAAACGGGTAATATTAATTATATTCAGCTTTTAGTCTACACATCTTCTGTAAGAGATAAATTGAATGAAATTCTTGGTTCGACAGGTAAAGAAATGGGGGGAATTCTAAAGCAAGAGCAGATACAGAGTATTTTGGGGACACCTTCTGAAGAAACTAAATGGGTTTGGGTAGAAGGAGAAGAAAGGGAAATAAAAATGGAAAATTCAGTTCCTGCATGGAAAAAAATAGTGTTTGATGGAAGAAAAATTCAAATAAGACTGAATGCATGGCCTTCAATATTTGGAAAAAAAGATTTTAATGATGAAAATAATAATGAAAAGAGTAAAGAACTGGCAGAGTTGGAAGAAAAATTAGTTTACAGATTGAATTTTGAAATCGAATTTAAAAAACCAGAAGAGCAATTAAATATTCAGAGCAGGATAGATAATATTAAATTGCTTGCACAGGCATTTAATTCAGATCCTTCATCTGAAAATGCAGAATCTTTGGCTAAGGAAAGTGTGAATGCGGAAATGAGTTTCAAGTCTTATTTTGAGCAGAACGGAGGAAAATGTGAGGATATAATGAGTAGCATATTTGGAAGCGAGAATAAGAGGCAAACTCAACAGCTTCTTGTCAACGAGATTAGTTTTTGCGAAGGGGACAATTTTGAGGTAATTGCAAGACTGGAAATGTGTGACGAGTGCGAGTGGAATTGGATAAATCTGAATTTTGACATTCGTGGACGGGGTCCAGGATTCAAGATGGAAGAAGGAAAAATGAATCAGGTTTCTCCAAAGAGTTTTGAAAATATGGACATTTTAGCTATTGAATCAGAAATCAGAAATATAATTGGAGAATTGAAGCAGTCTTGTGATCAGGGTGACTCAACTCCTATTTCAAGTGCAAGAAGTAAGCTTCAGGCATTAAATGAAGCATTGAACCAAAAATCAAATGATGTCTGGAAAGAACTTGACAAAATTTACAAGTCTCAAACAGAATCAATGACTCAAGAGCAACGTCAGCAGTTTGACCAAAATTATGGTTGGATAAAACAAGAGCAGGAGAAAAAACAAAAAGCAAAAGAGATGAGTAAAAGTAATTATGAAACGCGAAAGCAATTTTATTCAAGTCTATTTTCAAGTTATGATGTTAAGGAGTCATATTATACTCAAATAGAATATCAGAAAAGACTTGTTGAGGAATTCAAGGAAAGAGGAGAGGAAATATGCAACAATAATCAAGATGATAATAGCAACGAAGCGGTTGACTGTGCTGATGAACAATGTGGGGGAAAGATTTGCGGAAAAGGCATAAACACTTTCCAAGATGGAAATGCAACGATTGAAACAGAAGTTAATTTTTATTGCATTGAAAATCAATGTAAGGCAAGAGAAGAAATGAGAGAAATTGTTAGAAATGTTTCAAATGTTTGTCCTATGATTTCAACTATAGAGTGTTTAGACGGAAGCAAGGCATTTTTCAGCAGATATGACAATGAAACAAATTGCCCGATAGAAACAAGTTGTCTGAAAGAAGAGACTGACTCTTGCAAGTTAAGTGAGGATTGCAAGCAACCCTCGTGTGGAAAAGCAGAATGCGTGGAAAGTAAATGTGTTGTAACTGAATTGACAGAATGTAGAGAATCGGAATGTACAGACGGAAATGAGCAAATTTGTGAATCAGATGGAAGAATTGTTAAAGTTTGTACTGACGGGTTTTGGGATAATCTAGGGGACTGCTCAGGAGAACAAAAAATTAGGGAAGAAATTGTTGTTGGAAATGAATGTACAAGTGCAGGAGATTGTGGTGAAGGAAATGTATGCAACAACGGTGTGTGTCAATTGCTTCCTCAAGTAATTATTGCAGAGCCGATAGAGGAAACAAATTCAGATGAGCAAGATGTTACGCCAGTTCAAAATGTTGAAGAACAAGTTATAGATGAGCAGGAACAAGTTGTTGAAGAACAAGTTATAGATGAGCAGGAACAAGTTGTTGAACAGGCACAGCAAACCGAGCAAACTTCATCACCTTCAGAACAAGAGAATTCTGAATCAGAATCCTCTTCTCAAACAGAGCAATCCCAGTCAGAATCGTCTCTAACAGGAAGTGTTATCTTTGAATTCGTGGCAGGAATGTTTTCAAAAATCACTGGAGCAGTAATCAGTGGATTTGAAATTGAAGGAACAGAAGTTGCACAGGAAAGCGAGTCTACTCAAGTTGATGCCTCTCAAGAAACAACTTCTTCTGACGATGGACAACAGATATCTCCAGAAGTTGAAACAGAAATAAATAATGGAGGGTCTGGAGAACAGCAAATGTCGTCGCAGGAACAGCAGGTAAATAATCCACAGCCAACAGAGAACTTCAGGGAAGAAAATAAGGATATGGAACAGGAAAACAGAAATAGGGAAGATGATAGAAAGGGGCAGGAAGACGAGAGAAGAGGACAGGAAGACGAGAGAAGAGCACAGGAGAACAAAGAAAGATGTACAAAAGACTGTGCTCGTCCATGCATTGAAAACTGCATCAGAACTGAGTGTGGAGAAGAAATGGAATGTAGTGTGGATGAAGCACAAAAAAAATGCGAAGGAACCTGTAAAGCAGAAGATAGTTGCATTGAAAAATGTGCGAAGGGAGAGGATTGGTGGCAAGATGTTAACAATAAGAATGATAATAAAGAAGAGAAAGGAGTTTTTCAAGTCGGTGGCAGTTGTAGAATCAGTCAGGGAAAAACAGAAGGCTTTATCTGGTTTGGTGGATGGGGCGAGCAATTTGAGCAGATTCAATTTTTAAAGAACAAGTATTATTCTGGCGGACAGGCAGACTGGTGTAAGTATGACTTTGAGAACTTGAAGAAGCAGAGGCAGGAGTTTGAAAAAGGGTTTAATCAGGAATTTGTTACATGGTTCTTTGAAAAATACTTAGCCAATTCGGCAGATAATTGGGAGCAGTCAGTTTCAGGAATTTTCGAGCTTTATTGGAAAGATGTAGATAATTCCAGAGAGACAGCATATAGAATGCAATGTCTTGGACTTACCGAATTGCCTTCAGTTAATCTGATTAATGTAAAGTATGAAAGTACCTATGGAAAATTGGAATTCTGGGAGGAAATTAAAACAGTAAAATTGGAAGGGATGGATAAGGAAGTGCAGGTTGTCTCTCCATATATGAAGGTATGGGTTTTTCCAACGAAAGAATTTATGATGTATGAAATGAAAAAATCTATGAAGAATCACGAATTCCCAGGTTCTTCCGAGGATAAAATGGAAAGAAATAATCAAGAAGGACCAACAGCCGAGGAAAGAGAAATGATTAAGCAAGATAGTGGGTTTATTGATAAGATAAGGGAAATTTCAGGAAAATACGACGGAAATCTGGATATGGCTGTTCAGTTAAAAGATTATTCTACTGATGAAGTTGTTTTTAACTTATATGCTCAAATTAATGAGAATGATATTCTGAAGCTTGAGCCAATGTTGCCCGAAGAAGTTCCATTCGAAGATGTTAAAGTTGAAATTGATTTTAGTATTATTTATGATATGATTTATAACACGGAAAAAGAAATGCAGGGAGAAAGGACTGAAAGCCCCCCATGGGACAAGCAAGTTCGTCCAACCCAGAAGATTAAGGAGATAACTAACGGAGTAAAAACATTTTTCAAAATAAGGAGCATAATCAGCTCTGCAAAAATAACCCCCTCCGAATCTGAAAAAGATATAAAGAGTTTAGTTAAGAGTTTTATGTACATGATGATGAAGGGTGATGGAAACAATGGAGACAAAGGTATGCCTTCAGAAGGAACTGAAGATGCAAATAAGATTGATGAAAAAGGCACCGAGCAGGGCGTCTGGGATTCTAAGGAAAAAATTACTGGAGAATCTATTTTAGGGATTTATTAATCGTAATACTGAGAATTATTATAATTGTATATTCCTTTCGCAGAATTCTCTGGACAGGGAACTCTGTACAAAACATGATATAACTAATAGAATTCCCTGTAATTGAGCAAAATAGTATGTCTTTCTCGGGATAGCCAACGACTATTTGTTCAATTATATAAGTCCTGGGCTATATATGAATTTTTTCAAAAGGAAATATTTTTAAATATCATTTTATCTTTGTTTTTGAGGGGATTGGACCTCAGACGAATTCTGAGAATTTGACATGATAGAAGTAACAGACGAACAAAGGAATGCAGTAGATAAATTAATTAGAGATATATTTTATCAGAAATTTTTAGCTGGTCCTGTGCCAGAAAATTTACCATTTAGTGCGATAATCGGTGCAAGAATGGATTTAGGTTGGGGTTTGAATTTAGAAAATGCTTGTCCATATGCGAGAGATTGTAATCATAAGGAACCTAATTTATGCTTACCTCATCCAAATTATAGAGGTTGCTCTTTCTATAAAATTCGTCTTGCTGGTGAGGTTGCAGCGGGCAGTTTAGACTTAGTTGCATTAGGTTTAGGTTAAGTAAGTTTATTCTTTAATAATAAAATAAATACTATTTTTTTATTGATTCTAGATTTTCAAGAATTGGAGTTTTTGATAAGGTAATGATATTTTGGGGAGATAGGTTGGTTTGTGACAAACTAAAGGAAGATGCTCCAATAACTATATACAAATTCTTCAATACAATAACTAATTATCTGGGCATATTTGCTTTTGTCTATTTTCCATAAATCTCCTTTATCTGCTTCTCTCATGCCCTCAAGATACTCTTTTCTTGTTTTCTTATGAATTATTATTGGAGGAACATTTGACTTTAATAACATAAAATTCATAAGCATTCTTCCAGTTCTTCCGTTTCCATCCATAAAAGGATGTACTTTCTCGAATTTATGATGAAATATAGTTGCTAATACTAAGGGATGCAGTTTCTTCTCATTTTCTTTAAACCATTTTAATAATAAATCCATATCAGTTTTGACATATTTTCCAGGTGTTGCTTCAAAATTGCTTTTTACAACTCTTACATCAGTTGTTCTATATCCTAATCTTGCATCAATGTTTTTAAGCAAATTATCATGTATTTCTATTATTAGCTCATGAGTTAATTCTGGTTTTAGTTTATCATCCAGTATTTCAAAGAAGACCTTTTCAGTATTTTGAAGGTCATATATTTCTCTTAAAGTTTTATCTTTTGGAGTTATTCCTTCATTCAAAAGGTTTCTTGCTTCTTCTAAATTAATAGTATTTCCTTCAATCGAAGCAGTATTATATGCAAATTCTATAACATAATTTTTCAAAGTTTCTCTTTTTGTAAGATTATCTAATTTATCAAATACTTTAAGATGGTGTAGTTTACAGGCTTCAATTTCTTCGGTTTTTTCTCCTAAAAATTCATCTTTCTTTAATTTCAATTCTTTAGCTTTTTCAAGAAAATGATTTGACTCTAGAAATGAGTTAATTACATTATATGATTTTCGGATTTGGTCTTTATGTTCTGATAATTTATCTAAACTTAATTTTACTTCATCTATTGAGCTTCCCAAGTAAGCAATATCTTTAGTTACCAGCTTTTTTCCCTTTTTGCTAGATGCTCTAAGATAGTAATAGCTCTTGTTTCCTATTGGTTTTTTGTATATGTATACCATGATTTACTTATTTTCTTGAAGTATTTAAATCTTACCCTTTATTATTCTAAATTGTAAAGTAAAGGGTAAGTCTGATTAGGGAGTTTAAATCAGATAAACTTGCTCCTACAATTGTTAGAATTTTTTTAGTTTTTATATAAATGTAGTGTCAAGAAAAGTTCCACTGAAATCAAAAAAACTGATATGCTCCTGCCGAGTAGCTCGCTAGCTTGGAATTCGCAGGAATGCAATTTTATTAAGATTCTAAGAGATCACCTATTTTTTACTTCTTGGCTCGTCTATTAGCTTTCTGCATTTACAGGGGGGATTTTCTTGGCTAAGAAAAACTTTATAATCTTCAGTATTATTAATAAAACATGGCAGAGGAAGATAAAAAGAAAGGAAAAGAGCTTTTAAAATTGCTCAATAAAGCCAGGGAGTATCATAATTATCTTTGTGATGAAAAAGAAGCGATTAAAATATGCAACAAAATCCTTAAAGAACATCCAGAAAATAGAGATGCTTTGCTAATCAAAGCAGGATCTCTAAGCGAAGTTAATAAAGAAAAAGAATCTTTTCAGCTAATAAATAAAATTATTGAGAAATGGCCAAATCATTGGGAAGCTTATTACTTAAGGGGCTTACTTTTATTTAATACTAATGAAAAAATGGCTCTTGAAAATTTTTATAAATCTATCAAATTAAAAAAGGATTTTAATAATCTTATTGTCACCGCACAGCTTTTATATTTTCTAGAAAATAGCAAATACAAGGATTATCTAAAACAAGCAAGAGAAATTGACAGGATTAGGTACAATAATTATATGAAAAACTTTTGGGAGTGGAAAATTTGCTAAATTAAAATGAACGATAAATCTAAAGAAAACATATTAAAAGATTTTACTAAAGAGCAGTTAATAATCGTGATAAATGAAGTAAATAATAAAAATCCTTTTTTTAAACAAGAAATAGAGAAGTTTATAGACAAAAATAAAACAAATTTTGAAGCTAAAAATAATTATTCAGAGTATAATGCTCTGCTGGGTGAAGCTGAGAGAATAATCTCGGATTTTGATGAGCTAGGCGGAGGCGATGAAGAAGACGAACATGTTGTTTATGATAATTTAGATAATATTGCGAGTCTTTTTCAACAAGGTAAATTGGATGAAAAAACAAAGAAAGAGTTTATTGAAACTTGTTTTGAATATTATGGCGGTAATTCTGGCTTTGATGATATATTAAGAGATAGTATCTTTGATGTATGCACAAGTAAAGAAGATTGGTTGTTTGTCATAGAAGGCTTAAAAAAAAGCGGAAGTGATTACGATGCAGAATGTATTATAAATATTTATAGAGATAAACTTAATGATGATAAGACCTATCTAAAGCTTAGAATGAATAAACTTCATTTTGGAATGGACTATGATAATCTTGTTGAATATTATAATAAAAAGGGGTATATTGAAAAAGCTATAACTACCGCTAACGAAGGCATAGAAAAAGGAGAAGGAAGAATAAGCGATTTAATTGATTTTCTTTTGGAATTTTATTCCAAAAAGAAAGATTATGAAAATATTCTGAAATATAAACTTTTATCATTTAAAAATGGCTCCTCTTTTGAAGAGTACCGAGAGATAATAAAATTTTGCAATAAAACGGATTCCGAAAGAGTTTTAAATGAGCTTAAAGAAATAATTAATTTAAGCAGAGATGAAGAACTTAAAGCGGAGATAAATTATTTTAATAAAGATTATCCATCTGTTTTAGAATACGTTAAAAATAGTTTTGGATATTCTTTTTATGAAGATAAATTTAGGGGATGGGCTCAAAAGCTAGAGCTCCACTTTCCTAAAGATGTTTCAAAAATTTATCTAGGCAGAGTTATGCGGATTCTCGAACATAAATTAGCTAAAGAATATTCTTCTGCAGGATATTATTTAAAACGAATTAAAATTATATTCTTAAATATAGAAAAAAATAAGAAAGAATGGGACATTTTGTTATATTCATTAAAACAAAAATCACTTAAATTACCTTCTTTTCAGAAAATGCTCCAAGAGGTTGAAAATGACTGAAACCTGCAAATTTTGCAAAAAAGAATTTAATTCTGGAATTTGGCTTGCTTCACAATTTGCAGATGAAAAAGTCTTACTATTTTGCTCTGAAAAGTGCAAAGAAGATTATTTAAAGAAAAAACTTAGAAGAATAAAAGCAGAGTATCCAAATTACTATGAAAAGATAAAAAAAGTTGCAGAAAGTGAAGTTTCTCTAGACAATAAAGATATTTATATGCCCTATATTGATGCAATTAAACAGGAAGTGAATGAAAAAACTAAGCCAATAAAAATAGGAGTTGGTACTAGTATAATTATAAATCTTATTGTAAAAGATATTGATATCTTTGAATTTAAGAAAAGAGAATTCTCTGACAATGCTCTTCTTTACTATGCGTTAAGGACTAAATACGAATTTAAAGGAGTTATGCTTAATAGATTTGACATAGACAAGAAAGAAAAAAATAAACTCTGGAGAAGGGTAAAAAAATCTCTTGGATTACTGCCTCTTAGGATAGGCGGAAGTAATATTTCAAGATACATCGATAAAGTTCGGGAAGCGAATAATAAATTGATTGGGCAAAAAGAGCCACAATTTCAATCAACTTATAAAATTGAAGACGAAGATGTTGAGATAATAGCCAGTTTCTTAAAATCTAACATAAAAATGGTTTATACTTCAGATAAAGCTTTTCATGAAACTTGTAAAATTCTTGGTTTGGATTCTAAGCTGATTACTATGAATGATTACGGGGAGATGAAAAGGAGAATATGATGATAGTAATGAAAACTTGGAGGAAGAAAGATGAAAGAATATGGAATTCCATCAATAGACTGCTTTAAGGAGTTATTTAATTCTTCAAAATCAGATAAGATTAAAGTTGTATATTTATTAAAAAGTCTTATCTTATTAGAAAAGTTTCGTAAATTCCCTACGGCAAAAGAAATTACACTGGAATTCCTTAATTCAAATACCGGACATGAAATCAAAGTTGAAATTGCAAATTATATCCTTAATGAAAGGTACATTTCCCCTATTCTACTCGAAGAATTTGGTGCAAAAGAGAAATTAAATTATTCTACTTTTATTAAGGATGTGTTAAACTCCTTAAATAATGAACTATCTGCCGAAGATTATTTTGGAACAGATTTTAATTTTGTAAGACGAGAAACTGTTTTTTGGCTGATAAGCAAAAGTGAAGATCCGAGGAATAAGATTCAATCTTTGTTTAAGGAGAAACTTGATTGGTTTGACTTTCCAACTCAAAATGGGATACTTGATTACTGCTTTCAAAAGAAAGAAGAACTTGAAATGGAATTTGTTATAGGTATTTTAGATAAGGCAATTAAAGTAAATATGAGAGAAGTAAGGATTACTGCATTAAAGTATGCATATCTAATAACAAAAAATAAGAAGTATCTATCATTAGCTGAAAAAGATCCTTCAACACATATAAGAAAGATGGCTAGCGAACTTAAAGAGGAGGAGCACAAAAACAGATTTTAATATGGGAAGATATACAGGTTACACGTGGGTTTATTCGCCAAAGGCACAAAAGATGGATGAAAAACTAAAAACTGAAATAAACTTCAAATCTGAAGAAGTCGTAAAAGTACTAAAGAAAGGATATCTCAAAAAAATCCCTGACAAACTTAAACATAATCAAATAATCGATATTTATACTAAATGGATTCAAAATAGGTTTTATTTTTGCTCAAAATATATCTGTCCAAAGGATGCTGCTTTTCCTTCATTTGAAACTAGATTTGCAAGATTGGAGTATACTGGAGTTCGGTTTGGTAATAAGAAGAACTTTCAATTATTTTTCATGAGGCATACTGGAGAGTGGATAAAGATATTAGAAGATAAAACCTTAAACGAATGTTTGAAAGGAATTACTGAAATGCCTTATTTCGTGCCTTAATTAAGAAAGAAAGTATATTCATGAAGAATTCAACTAACCCCAAGCCAAAAACAAAGATTGAGCATTTAATTAAATCTTCTGTAAGATTTGCTATATTTTGTAGATTTTTTCTTTTCTCAAATTGTTGGGCAAAGAAGATCATCCTAGCTTTTAATGAATTTAATCTAGGATACCCTCTTGATCCTTTAGGGCTTCCTACTGCAATATTAGCCCCATTTTCCATATCTTCAAGGTAATTTAAAATAATATTCGAGTTTTCTTTACTGATGTTTAAAATTCCGTCTTGTAGGCGTTCTTTCCATGCCGTGTACTTTTCTTTGTTTTTGTATGGGTCTATCTTCATATTCTCTATACGGTAAATCGCTTATTAAGCGGAGACCGCAGAAAGACAGACTGAGTTTCACTGAAATGGACAGAAATTCTTATGCTCCCACCGACGTCCTGATGTTCTTGACCAATTTTGGAGCTTTTTTTATACAGGTTTTATACAAGATAATCTTTGTTTAGTAGTTTAAATAGTTCAGCTGTAATTTGATGGTAGTTGCTTTAGATATTTTCTCTAGAATATTTTTGGATATAAAAGGAAGTTGTATAGCTTTTGTATTATTTAATCTTTATTTAGGTTTATCGCAATCCTCACAGGAAGATTTACATTCAAACTTTTTCCAGAAGTTCTCTCTAGGTAAACATCCACCATCAAAATTTTCTCTAATATGCCTGGTTTTTTGCCAGATATTCGCTAACGACTCTTTTTTTATATTTCCGAGAGCTTCAGTCTCACCAGGACAGTCAAATGCGTCACCTTTTATTTTTACATACAAACCCAATCCTCTTATTGAGCAAGGAACTCCTCCGGCATATGGAAATATTGACCTATGAACAAGCCCATATTCTTCCCTATCAATTTTTGCAAGTTCATTAAAAATAGTATAATTCTCATTCCGAGTTATTGCGTTTTGTAATGGTATCGCGCTTCTACCTGAAGGAAGGTAATTCACAAAAAGTACAAATATATTGTTTTCACGAGCATGTCTATGGATCATAGGAATTTCGGCAAGGTTTTCTTTACAAATAATTGTATCGAATGCAAGCCTTGTAGGATCATGGTTATTGAATCCGACTGCTTTTAAGATTTTCAATGCTTCATTCCTTTTTTCAAAATAGTCTACTCTAAGAGGTACTACTCTTTCTTTTCCTCCTCGTACAACGGAATTTTGATAATCTCTATTTTTAAGACTATTAACTTTTAATACAATTGTTGCTCCGGCATTATATAGCCTACTTGCAAAAGAGGGATCTGTAAGTTTGAGTGAACCTTCAGTATACACAATAGGAGTCATATCTAATTTATGGATATGCTCTACAATCTCCCAGAAATGTTCATCAATTGTTGGTTCGCCAGCACCTATGATATTTATTGACTTTGCTCCTAATATTTTTGATTGATCAATTAAATTTAGTCTTTCATCAAGTGTTAGTTCTCCTTCTAATTTTTTCTTTAGGCCTAGAGGGTTATTTGGATCTTCAGTAAAGCAAAAAAAACAGTTCCAAGGACATTTATTGCTCGCTAACTCATATGCAGGATTTAACATTCTATTGTCTCTTAAAGCCAAAGCTATATCTTCTGATCTAAAGTCCCATCCTTTCATAGTATACCCTTTGCCTGTTCTGATTAAATCAAATTCTTCAGGCACGCAAAAGGGGGTTTTTATTCTGTCCATTAGTATTAAGTATCATTTGCTAATAAATAAAACTAATTGCTGATAAATTTACTAAAATGATAACATTTATATATTATAATATCAGTACAGTAAATATGGATTCAATTATAGACTTAATAGATAAAAAGATCCTTACAGAATTGGATAGAAATTCAAGACGATCTAATAATCAAATTGCTAGAAAAGTTGGAATTTCAAGGGAACGCGCAGAATACAGGATTAAACAGATGGTAAACCGAGGGATTATAAGAAAATTTCCAACACTAATTAATCCTACAAAATTTGGATATTCTATGTACAAACTTTATTTTCAGTTTCAGAATATTCCTCTTGATATAGAAAAAGAAATTATAAATTGGTTAATTGCAAATCCATATGTGCAATGGGTGACTAGTTGTAAAGGTAGATGGGATATGAATATAATTATATTTGCTAAGGATGTAGAAGATTTTACATCTAAAATGCAAGAATTTTATACGTATTATTCAAAATATATTTATGCACAACAATTCAATATCACTCTAGCGGTAGGTAATATGGAAAAACACTGGATACTTGGGAAAAAGGATGTAATAAGCAAAATAATTTATACTGCAAATGAGCGAGATGATATAATTAGAGATAATATAGACGTTAAACTATTAAACTTGATTGCAGATAATTCTCGAATCCCCATTATCACTTTGGCTCAAAAACTTAGGATTTCGGCACAGACAGTTAAAAGCAAGATAAGAAAGTTAGAAAATGCACAGATAATTAAAGGATATACAGTGTCAATAGACTACGATATTCTTAAAAAACAGTTTTACAAAGTGATTTTTTATATTAATGTTTTAACTAACGATTTGAAGAATAAACTTATAGATTATTGCGCAAAGCGATATGATATGCCTTATTTTATATTTTCTGCAGGGGAATGGCCATTCGAAGTTGAGTACGTAGTTGATGACCTATCTGAATTTTATGAAGCTCTTGAAGATATAAAAAGACACTTTCCTGAAATACAAAGATATGAGAGTATTCTCTTATCAAAAGAGCATAAATTTATTTTCACGCCCTTAGAACAAATAAATATCAAATAATTAAATTGCTCGTATAAACCTTGTATATAGCTCAACGGAAATATGGTCAAGAATATACTATGCTCCCACCGGGATTCGCACCCGGGTTTTGGCCGCGAAAGGGCCACGTCCTAGACTACTAGACTATGAGAGCAAGTTTTGCTATACTATTGACGAGATAAAAATGACTTTTAAATGTTCTCTTTTTTATACCAACTAAGGAGTGAAACTTAGGTATGGAAAGGGTTTTAAAGACAAATACTCTTTAAGATTATGTCACAAGTTAATGATTTGATTTTTAAGGAGATTATGCGCCGAGGATATTCCTTAGATGGAAAAACAAGAGTTTGGAATATTGCAGATTCTAAGTTGTGGTATCTGACTCCTGAACAGGCACAAGCTTATTTAGATCTTGTTTCTACTGAGGCATATAAGAAAAAAGTGGGGCCGAAGGAACTCGGTTTAATTCAGGATAATGTATCTGATGTGCTTAAGCAGGTAGGAAGTACTGCTCTTAATTTGGTAGATTTAGGTTGTGGGAATGGAAAGAAAGCTGCTTTCTTTCTCGAGGAAATGCAAAAATTAAATATGAAGGTTAGATATTGTCCGATAGATATTAGTTCTCATATGGTAAAGAAGGCTATAGAAGAAGTATCTGCTTTGAAAGATACTGAAATTATAAAAGTTCATTGGAATATTTCAGATTTTGAAAATCTTCAGAACGTTGTTCCATTGTTAAGAAAAGATGAATTTAAGACAAACTTTTTTTTACTTTTAGGTAATACTTTAGGGAATTTTGAGATGCATGAATTACTTTATAGTATTCGAAATGCTATGCGTGATGGAGATATTTTGTTGGTGGGGAATGGATTAAATAATCACCGAATGGATGAAGATATTGTAAAATCTTGCAGAGAAAATCCTTTGAGAGATATATTCTTTTCTATGATTCTTAAGCAAATTGGTTTTAAGAAAGAACAGATTCAGTATAATGTAAGATTTTGTAATGATCGTCTTGAAACTTATTATACTATTTTGAAAGATGTTAAAATTTCTTTTCAAGAGAAGCATATTTATTTCAGTGCAGGTGATCAAATAATTCTAGGAATTGCATATCATTATAAGCACGATGAATATTTAGGTTATCTTAAATTATATTTTGGAGAGGTAGAATTATTTGTTTCTAAAGATAAATCTTACTCTTTAGCAATTTGTAAGAAGTAGATTAATTATTTATAAGCAATATAACTTTGTGATGGTATATTTTTTTATAGAGGATTTGGAAAAACCCTCAAATCCTCTAAGAAGTCCTTTGAAAACCTCATAAAATGTTTTGAAATAGGGGGTTATTCAAAGTCCTCTATAATAAATGATCCTGCTGTTGAAAGAACTGCAGTTCTTAGTACATCAGGCTCATAATTAAAACTAAAATGATCCTGCTGTTGAAAGAATTATAGTTTTCTTTTGAAACACAAATTTTCTTTTTCTAAAAGAAAAGAGTGAATGATCCTGCTGTTGAAAGAACTGCAGTTCTTAGTACATCCGTAAGGAACCAAGTTTCCTTAACGTTCAACCTCCTTTAATAACAAAATGATCCTGCTGTGATTTGAACACAGGACCCCGGCCTTCCTTAGCATTCCTGCATGGAAATAAGCTTCTAACGAAGCCTAATCTTATAAGAGCCGTGCTCTAACCAGCTGAGCTACAGGATCGTTAAAACAAGGATATGGTTGATATTTAAAATCTTCTATGAATATTTTTAACGTTCAGGGTATAAGTTATCGGTTTTATCTAAATGTTTAAAAAAGTGAATTATGTTTGTGCAAAGAGGCGAAAATGATAATTGGGGTTACTGGGTTAATTGGATCGGGAAAAGGAGCAGTTGCAGAGATTCTTGTAAAAAAAGGTTTTATTAAATTAGGGCATTCTGAAGTAATTGATGTTGAACTTATTGGGAGAGGGATGACTCCTGGAGTGAGAGATAATCAAATTAAAATCGGAAATGAGATGCGAGAAAAGTATGGGGCAGGATATTGGGCTAGAAAGCTCGTTGAAAGTATTGAAGAGGGACATAATTATGTTGTTGAGGGTTTTAGGAATATTGGCGAGATTAAAGAGTTTAGAAAACGAAAAGATTTTATTCTTTTAGGTGTTGCAGCAGGGAGAAATAGAAGAATTGAATGGATTACTAAAAGAGGAAGATTGAGGGATCCTGTTAATTTTGAAGAATTTTTAGAAGTGGAGATGAGAGATTTTTTACAGAAAGAATTTTATGGACAGCAAAATGCTCTATGTTTTTCAGCTTCAGATAGATTTGTGCAAAATGAAGGTAGTTTAGAGGAGTTGAAAAATCAAGTGGAACGATTTCTTGACGAAATTGTTAATCACAATAATATTTAAAACGTTTATTGTTATTGATTTTTTATGGGAGACTATAATCCTCTTCAAGATTTGGCTAATTATGGAATTAGAGGGATAGAGAGAACTCAGGCAATTTCTGAAGGAGTTATTCGAGGGAAGGGTAATCCTGAAAATCACAGAATTGAATTTCCTTATCAGTTTGTTGGACCATACAATTTGCCTTCGGAGATGACTATGTTGGCTCGAGCATGTAGTACTATTCCTTCAACTGATATTGTTGCAGTGTTTACTTTAAGAGTTAAATCTGCGCAGGCAGTAATATTTAAGAGAACATTGATTTCTGCAAATCCTTGGGGAAATAGTCGTCCCTGTATGTATGGTCATGCTGCGTTAAGAGAATAAATAAATTTATAATCCTTGTTTTATTCGAGTTTTCATGTTAGTTGGAATTGTAGGAAGATTACTAGGGTAAGTTATATAAACTTGAAAGATTTTATTTTAGAATGGAGGATTATAATCTTTGGGATTTAGAGGGAGTTCATGTTAAAGTAAAGGATTGCTTTTTGAAAAAGATAAATAATAAAATTTTCTCTAAATTTAAAGTAAAAAGAGATTTTTATAATCAATATTTTAAAGAATCAAATCTGCCTTTTTATGTTTTTAAAAATATGTTAAAATCTTTTTACTGTTCTAAATTTTATGTTCCTTTAGAATTTTTATTGAATGTGTGCGATTATTTAGATCTTTCAAAAGAAGAGCTTCAAAAAAATGTTATTTCTTATAAGTCTCAGGGGAGCGTGAATTTTATTGACAAGCCTATTTTTCCAATTATAATTAATCCTGTTTTTGATATGATTTATGCACATAATATTGGAGATGGAACAGTCAGTATTGCTAAAAATAGAGCTCCCTATTTTGCATACAGGCAATTTAATCGGTTTTATCGGGAAGCATATCTCAAAAAGATAGACTTTGTGTTTGGTAATGTTATCCATAAGCAGATAAATTTTAAGGATATAACAAGAGTTCGTTGCCCTTCAGTCTTGTCTTCTCTTTTTTTTAAGTATTATGAATTGGATGATAGGGGATTTCTTTCTGAAACTGCAAGGATATCTTCTAGAATATTTGAAAAAGGTTTTGAGAGTATGGTTGCAGTTCTATGCGCATTTATAATTGATGAGGGATATATTGATTCTACTCAGATTTCAATAGTTTTGAAAAATCATCTTTTAGTTGAGGATTTGAAGAAGATTTGTGATAGATTGGAATATGGTGCTAGTATTGTTCATAAACAAGGAGATTATAAGGATTATTCTGGAGTAAGTATTTTAAGAAATGGAATGAAAAGATTTTATGAGGATTATGTTAAAGTTAATAAGAAATATTCTTTGATTGATTTGGGTGTCAAAGGCGAGAGAATAAGAAACTCTTTTAATATAATAAATAGGCAGATTATTAGGGTTAAAGGAAATCAGGATTTAATTATTAGTTTATTAAAAAATGAGAGATTATCCGTTAATCAATTGGCAAATAGGATTAATATGACTAGACAAGGTGTTAGATATCATATACATAATCTTTTAAATGATGGCAAGATAAGAATAATTGATAAAGCCCAATTAAATTGGATTTATGGAGTTTAAATTATGCTTATAGGAGTCCTTGGTAAACCCAACGCAGGAAAGTCAACGTTGTTTAAGGCAGCAACGCTTATGGATGTTTTGATTGCTAATTATCCTTTTGCGACTATTAAAGCAAATCATGCTATTGCTTATGTTAAAATTCATGATTTGGCGAGAGATTTTGCGAAGATTAGTAATCCTAGAGAGGGTTATGTAAAAGGAGAATGGAGATTTGTTCCTTTTGAATTGATGGATGTTGCTGGATTGGTTGAAGGGGCAAGCCAAGGAAAAGGATTGGGAAATGAATTCTTGAATGATTTGAGTGCTGCAGATGCGTTTATTCATGTTGTAGATATGTCTGGAGATTTTGATTCTGAAGGAAAGCCAGCTAAGGATTTTTATCCTGGAGTGGACATTAGGATAATTGAAAGAGAATTAGATTTATGGTATTTGGGAATTTTGAAGAAAGCATGGCCTGCTTTTGCGAGAATGACTGAAATGCAGAAACAGAAATTTGAACAGGCGGTTGCTAAACAATTTTCTGGATTGAAAGTAAGTGAAGAGGATGTTAGGCACGTTGTTTTGAAAAGTGGATTGAATCCTGAGCACCCCACTAAGTGGAGTGATGAAGATTTGAGTAAGTTCGCACAGCTACTTAGAAAATATACTAAACCTATGATTATTGCTGCGAATAAAGTTGATACTCCTAATGGGCCTAGTAATTATGAACAGATTAGAAAAGAATTTGATTATACTATTGTTCCATGTTTTGCTGATGGAGAATTGAGTTTGAGACAGGCGGATAAGGCAGGAATGATTGATTATATTCCCGGAGAAAAGAGTTTTGAGATTAAGAAAGAATTGAATGAGAAACAAAAGGAAGCTTTGAATAAAATTAAGGAGACTATGGATAAGTATGGTAGCACTGGAATACAGGAAGTTTTGAATAAGACGGTGTTTGATGTTTTGAAATACGTGGCTATTTATCCTGCGGGATCTAAATTGGCTGATTCGAAGGGAAATGTTTTGCCTGATTGTTATTTGATGCCTCCAGGAAGTACTGCATTGGATTTTGCATTTAGGTTACATTCGGATATTGGAAGGGATTTTGTTAAAGCGATAGATGTAAAGACAAAGAAAGCGGTTGGAAAGGATCATGTTCTCAAGTCGGGGGAAGGGTTTGAGATCCTAACAAAATGAGTTTTGTTAGTCCCATCAAACTCTGGAAGAGATTTGAGGTAATGGTTAAGTGAGTTAACCTAGCATTACACAAGAACCATCGTCACAGGGATGCATAATACATTGATTATTTCTACAGGTGCATCCTGCAGAGTCATATATTATTAATTCAGGTAGTCCATTTTCTTTATTTGTGCATTCTCTTCCATCGTTATCTAAATAAGCACAATCTTCATTTGAGTTACAGGTTTTAGTGTTGTTAAGAATTAGCTCGATATTTTTTACTTTTAATTTTGGAAGTTCGAGACATTGTAGGGTTTCATCGGTGCAATCATTTTCTATTGGTTCGCCTTGTACTTTTATTTCATTACCTACTACTTCTTTTAGTTGTTCTTCTTTTCCAATTAACTGAGTGTTATCTAGGAGATATATTGTTCGTGTTTTAGATTCAAGAGTTAATGTTCCTTGGAGGGTTTTTGTTTCGGTTGATTCGGAATTGATAAAGTATAGAAATGAGAAAATGACTATTAAAGATAGGACAATACTAATCACTAACTTTTTCATATTGAGATTAAGTTTGTGAGATTTATTAATATATCGAAAGATATACAAATATGCGACTTTAGGTATAGAGATGATTATCCAAGTAAAAAAGATTTATAAATACTTAATTTTCTAGATTTTTATGAATGAAGAATTATTAAGAAGAAGAATAGATGCAATTGTTTTAGGTTATCAAGAAATTGAAAAAAGCGGTTTTGTAGAAATTAATGGAAGAACGCCTGCTGAGAGATTTGATAAAACCCTTCTTACTGAACAGTTTTTTGGCTTGGTAGATCGTTTTGATGATCTGCTCCACAATGGAATTAGCTTTACTAGCGCAGTTAATGTAGTTAGGGAAAATTTGGAGAAAAGACAATATTCTGAGGTAAGAGGAATTGGTAGGTTATTAGTTAGCTATGGAAGGCAAACAAAATTGTCCGATGGCTCTGCGAATTAATAGGTTATATTAATAAATCTATTTTAGCTTTACAAATTATGATAATTCACGTTAAAGTAAAATTATACTCGCGAGAGGCTAAATTGGAAAAAGTTGAAGATGGAGAATATCTTGCTTATTTGACAAAGATACCAGATAAGGGAAAGGCGAATGATGAGCTTGTTGGTCTTTTGGCAAGGGAGGTTGGTGTTTCTAGAGGAAGTGTTAATATAAAGACACTTACTGCGAGGAAGAAGATTGTTGAAATTGACGTCTGATATACATAGTACATTCTTTATGTCCATCTGATGAGAAAGTTCCCATACCTCTGAATCCTCTTTTTTCATGAAATTGTATTGATTCCTGATTTGGTGGATTAATTGCAACTTCGCACACAATTGGAAGCCCAGAGTTTCGAGCGAATAAGTCTTGGTATAACTTTGATGCAATTCCTTGATTCCTTTTAGTAGGTTCAACGACTACTCTATCAATATATGCAAAATTAGGTAATCTTTCTTTAAACCAATGAAAGTTTAGACTTTCATATTCTACTTCTGGACCCATGGCCATTAAAAAAGCACAAACTTTTTCATCATCAATAGCTACATTAAATTGAGGGATTGATTGATAGGTTTCAAAGAAGGATTTTTCTTCTAATCCTACCCATTTTGCTTCTGCATTGTTTAGTGCAAGGACTGCATCTAAATCTTCAGGTCTATAATGTCTTATGTTCATAGGAATTTGGATAATAATCGGTTTAAAAAATTTTGTATTCTATTTTATTATATCTCAAGTGGGCCGGTAGATATTGGCTTTGAAACTGTTATTCGTTTATCTAATCTTTGTATTTCTTCTTCAGAGAAAATTTTTTCTATAGGAGATCTTTCTTCAAGGGAGGCGTCTAGTTTTTTTTCAAGTAATCTTTTTCCTTCAGATTTGTTTGTTCCTACATATAACACACCTATTCTTTGACTTTCAGAGTATACTGAAATATTAACAAAACATTTTTCTTGTAATACCATGCTTCTGCCAAATGTGGAGTTATTTGCTTTTATTGAATGATATCTTTCAGGAAGAGCGAATATTTTTTCAAATAAGCCCTGCCAGTTTTCTGTTGCTGATTTATATGTTGCTTCTGCTATTTCCATTTTATTTATCTCAGAAATCGTCTGAGGTGCGAATCACCCTCATTTTGTTTAGAGGGGAGCTATTTTTAAATTTTCCTAAAAGTATAATTAATTTTATATATCTCTTCTGGAATCCAAAGAGATGGACAGAGGACAAGGTTTTAATGGAGTAAATTATGGAGTTAACCAAGATGAAATACTGTTTTGGCCTTCTTCGGATGATGTAAATCTTGATTGTTTAGAGAGATTACTTGCTAAAGCACATGAAGAAAAATTGAGTTCTAAAGATAGGTTGAAGTTTTATAGGCATAAGAGAGTAAGCAGTTCTGATGAGGGGTTTCCAGAATATGAAAATGTATTGGAACAAGCTTCAGTTTCTAGATTGAGGGGAGTGTATAGAGAAGTGACTGGACATGAGTTTGATATTAAGGATATGGGTGGGCATCATAGCGATTTTGTTGCTTGCATACTTGTTAACCCTCGTACTGGAGAGATGCTCGTTGGGGATATAGGAAGTTGAATTTGCATATAAATGTTTAAAAACTTCTAAGTTATATAATTTTATGGGAAAAGTGATTAAGGTGAAGGCGAGGTTTAATGCTTCTAGAGGAAAGTTTGAAAAATTTGGCGATGGAATGTATTTAGCATATCTTGATTTTCCTGAAGATAATGATTCTACGAATGTTATTGCTTCTTTAATTGCTAGACAGATTGGAGTTCCTGGAGGAAGTGTTGAATTTGCTGGAAAGGATATGCATGGGAATTTAATTTTTGAAGTAATGTAAATATTTATTAATACGAACTTTTGGTTGTTTTTATGGTTAAGAAGAAGCTAGTAGCATATGCAGTAAATATTAGAGTTCCGGAAGAGAGACTTGAGTTTTATCTTAATAGAATGGATGAATTAGGACTTTCAGAGGGAGGTTGTTTGATTGATAGGGGAAAGCATCCTGCTGATCCAGATAAGATATTTAGTTATTTGTTGTTTAGAGATAGAAAAGAACTTGTTTTGAATTTTTGTGTTCGTGAGGGTTTCGGAAGTTGGTGCAAGCCAATATAAGTTAGTTAAGTTTGTTACTGAAAGATTTAAACGCAGGATTATAAACTCGGAAAAGATTATCTATATATGGGGATGAAAGAGTTTGATTATTATATTTTTGTAGATTATTCAGAAAATTTAATTGGATATTCTATAATTGAAAAATGTAAATTAAAGGAATTATTGCCTAGAATTTCAAGATTTAAACATTTTAGAGTTGCAAGAAATAAAAAGTTATATCTCAAAAATGTGAAGAAAACAATAGAACGAGAGAATATTTGTTCTTCATTTCTTAAATTAAAAATTCAAAGTATGAGTAATAATATGGAAATTTATTTAGATACAGAGAATTCTGATAATTGTGTCATTTTTTCACAGAATTCTCTGGACAGGGAACTCTATACGCAATCTGATAAAACCCCTAGAGTTCCCTGTATTTTAGAATTTCTAAAGAAATATGCTAATTGTATAATTTTTATCTCAGTAGATAATAAGCAATATCCTAGTTTTAGAAAGATGATACATATTGTTGATGGAAATCATGTAGTTATAAAACAAGAGAGTGAGCTTAGAGAAGGTACTCCTGAATATCAAGTTAGTTTGGTTTTGGATAATTTATTGAATATTGAGAGGATAAAAAAGTATGAAAACTAAAGAATTTGTATACAGGGTAAGAGCGTCCGTCAATCCTACTCACCGTACCAACGCAAAGCGTATACGGGTTTCGTCAGGTCGCGTTCCCCTATATGATTTAATCAGTACTGATAAGTATATAAATTTATCTTTGGAGGTAAATCTATGAAATACATTTATGCGGAAGATTTACAGGCAAGAATGGAGGAGATTGTTACTAAGTTGGGCATGGAACATGTTGATTTGAAAAGGGTGAAGTGTTTTAGAAGTCATGGAAGTAGTACCAAGAGAACTATTGCACGATGTCATACGATTGGAAAATTAATGCAAAAGACAATTGGATGTGAAGCACATTATGCAATAGAGTTTTTGGAGAGATTTGAGAGAATGTCTGCCGGGGATCAAGATAAAGTTATTATACATGAGTTATTACATATTCCTAAGACATTTGGTGGAGGATTTAGGCAACATGATTATGTTTGTGAGGAAGTTGTTGAGAAATTGCACAAGCAATTGAGCGGAGATAAAGTTAACCTACAGGAAAAGAGATTTTTACCGAGTTTTTTTAGATAATAAAGTTATAACTTTTTTGATATATTTTATCTGTATTTTTAATAGGTAGCAATATTATTATTTTGTGTCTGATTTTGATAATTTTATTGTGCTGAAGATGTTTATACTTAATTAAGGAGTATATTGTTGTAGGATAACTGAAATGATTTATTTAATATGATTAATTGGACTAAAATGTAGTGTAGGATAACTATTATAAACCCTAAATTCCTGTTATTTTTAGGTGTTTTTAAAAGTGGTGCATGAGAAATTTATACGAAGAGGAGATAAGGTTTTTGGGC
>JBBSYD010000041.1:0-11933 GCA_038045425.1 Nanobdellota archaeon
ATTGATTAGTTTTTAGTAAATATAATTTTTTCTGTAAATTAATTATTTTAGGAGATTATATTCTGTAGCTTGTTGTGATAAGTGTTAGTCATTAAATAGCCCCGCCCGGATTCGAACCGGGGTCTCGGCCGCCAAAGGGCCGAATACTAGACCACTATACGACGGGGCTATGTTGATTATAGGGAATGAGAATGATTTATAAGTATTTGGTTTTTGATATTGGGAATGAGAGTTAAAGAAAAGGTGATAATATTTGATTTTGATGGGACAATTGTCAATTCAAGTAAGGCAATTATGAATGCTTTTAATGCGATTGCTGAAAAATATGGATTAAAGAAGTTGGGTAGTTTGGAGGATTTTAAGGAATTATATGAAGGAAATGTTTACGAGGGGATTATTAGTAGGGGTTTGAATAAGGAAAGATTAAATGAATTTTTTGATGATTGGAGATTGCCTTTACTTGATGAGAATGCAGAGATTAAACTAATAAATGGGATGAAAGAAGTTATAGCTATTCTGGAAAAAAATAATAAATTGTGTGTGATTACTTCTAATTCTGATGCTTATGTGGAAAAGTTATTGGAAAAATTCGGAATTTTGGGAATTGGTGTTGTTTTGGGAGGAAATGTTAATCATAGTAAGGTTGCAAAGATTAAGATGATTATTAAAAAATACGGAAAGAGAGAGTATTATTATGTGGGAGATACTGCGGGCGATATGATTGAGGCAAAGAAAGCAGGGATTAGGGCCATTGGAGTGAGCTGGGGGGTTCATTCGCATGAGATGTTGGAGAAATCGGGCGCGGATTTTGTGGCAGATGGGCCGGAGGAGTTGTTGGGGATATTAGGCAGTAAGAATTTTAAATGTGATTAATATACTTTTATATGATTAAAATTAAAAAAGAGTTGAATTTTAGAGGGATTTGTGTTTTTTTGTTTTTGTCAGTTTTGGTTATGTTGGTTTTTGGAAGGATGTCTAATTTGAATATTGTTCCGGTGCTTAGCCCATCAAATTATTATCCTACTAATGAAAATGTTCTTTGTATTTACAATAGCAATAGTCAATTTAATGATTCAAAGAAGATTTGTGATTATTATCTTGAGAAAAGGCCTGGAGCGAAGAGTTTAGGTTTTGATATTCCTGTAGAGATGTTTGCTCCTAAAGACGGGACTCATGGAGAATATAATTTAGTAGGCGCATCTAATTTTGAGGAGAGGGTTATAAATCCTTTAATGAGTTATTTGGGAGATAATCCTTCTTGGAATATTACTCATTTAGCGGTTGCAAAATATATCCCATATAGAATTCATAATGCGACACATATGCCTAGAGTTTATTCAGGAGTCTTAGCATTAGCCAATCCTAGTTCTTATGATTATTCTTCTAGTTATTCTCAGAATAATCTTGGAAATCCATATTATCTTAAGTCTGTTCATTTTAATCCTGAAGATTACCGAAGTTCAAATGGAAATTATACCATAAGATTTGCAGTTTCTTATTTAATGGCTTTTTCTTTGGAAGATGTTAAACACATGATTGATAAGGCAGTTTCTAGTAGTGATGAAAATGCTGTTTTTCTTATTGATGGAGATTTTGATGGTGGGTCTATTGGGCACGGTGATGTTTTTTCTAATTCATATGCTTTTTCTAAGGCAGGAATAACTCCAGATAGTGTTCACTACGATTTTAATGATTCTAATATTAATTTTGATAAGCCAGTGAGTTTTTTTGTAACCTCCGGAGTTCACCATGTTAATTACGGTATTAATTGGATGTTTGATGGGAAAGTAATTGTTCATCCAACTAATCGTTCTATAATGGGAAGTTATGTTAGTTATAATGGTATTAATTTCGATGAGGCATTTGTGACTGGGCAAGATAGAATTGCAAGTTCGTTGACTTCTAATGCTTATGGTGGACAGAATTATTCAAGAAGTTTTGCAGGAGCATTTGGGCATTTTGAGGAACCTAGCATTGGTGCAGGAGAATTGTATAATGATATGATTCGAGGATGGGGAGAAGGATTGACTTTGGGAGAATCTTTTTTGAGTGCTATGGTTTTGCAAGATAGCGGTTTTGGAATAGTTGTTGGAGATCCATTAATGACTCGTGAAGAAATTAGGCATTTAAAATTGGCTAATTATGAGCCTTGTATTTCAAATGCAGATTGTGAAAGTGGAAAATGCGGATTTGATGCTTTTGCTAATCAAAATAAATGTGAGGTGAATGATAATAGATGTGTATATGGAACTAAAGAGTATGCAAATGGGGGCAGTTTTTGCAAGGGTGATTTACGAGGGATTTATAATTGTTTAAACGGAAATTGGAACTTTACTTTATTGGATGCTTATCATCAATGTAATGTTGTTGCTTCTTCTCAAATTTATTATCCAGATTATTCAAGTTTTTATTATTTTTCTAATTTGTCCGCAGAAATTGTTACCCGTACTGGAGAAAGTTGTAATATTAATTCTGATTGTTTAGGAAGTGGACTTAGTTGTTTAGAAGATGTTACTGGGGTAAAAAGATGTGCTTCTTTAAATGGACAGAGTTGTTTGCTCGATGAATCTAGAAAGATGATTCCCAATGGTTTTTTTGGATGTTCTAGCGCAAGTGCAAAGAGACAATGTGTCAATGGGAATTGGAGTTTGAGCATTACGAATTGTAATGGGGAATGTTCTCTAGGCGTTTGTGAGTATGAGCAGAATATAATTAATGGAATGACTTTAAGTTTGAATAAGAATAGAAGTTATATCTTTAATATTCCTTTTATATTATTTAAACGTAATTTAAGTGAGATATTCAGTTCTAATATTTCTAGCTTGTACGTTTATATTCACTCTTCTCTTCAATCATTTAGTTTCGATGATATTGATAATGTTTGGATTCCTTATGATTATCAGTTGAAACTGGGAGATGTATTATATATTCCGAATGTATTGCAAAATTCAATATTTAATTTATCGGGAGTTGTAGTTAATTATTCAGTTCCGATTAATTTGACTTCTGGTTTGAATGCTTTTGCTATTCCTTTTTGTGCTGAAAATTATACTGCTAGAAAAGTTTTGTCTGAATTAAATTCTTTAGGAGTTAATTGTAGTAAGATAAGCAAAGAAATTAGAGAACAAGGGCCCGATGAATGGTATTCTCTTAATGATTCTGTAACTCAGAATAGTATAAAAAAGAATTTTCAAATTAAAAATTTTGAGGGTTATTTTGTCCAATGTGAAATTAGTGCTCCTAGAATTTGGACTCCTAGTTGTAATCCCGAAACGAGCAAAGATATTCGTTTGGTTAAGTCTGGAAATAATAATAGAATATTCTATAAGGGTGTAGAATTAATTAATATTTTCAGCCAGGCATTTAACGAGAATCGATTGGAGAATATTTTTGTGTTAGGTGGTGAACAACAAGGTAAGAGTTATGTTATTATTTCTAATTTGACTTTGGTGGCTCAGGAGAATAAGACTATTTTTATTAAGAAAAATAGTTTACTTTCTAATTCAGTTTGTATTTATGATTCAGCTAATGTTCATTCTGTTCAGGAGATAATTAACAATTGTTTTGTTTTAAGTTGTCCTGGGGCAGGAGGAGGATATTCTTGTCAATTGGAAGGGGGGTATTTCAAAGTTGGAGGATTGAGAAATTCAGGAATTATCGAAAATGTTTATACTTCTGGTTTAGATGTAAACGAGTCTGATGAAGGAAGAGATAATAGGTGTTTTCCATCTTGGGAGTGTGTAAATACAAGTTGTCAATATGGAACATTTAGAAATATTTGTACTGATTATTCTTGTGGATTGAGCGATAGAGTTACAGGATATAATTGTAGTTCTGAAAATATCAATGATTCTAATCCTGTTAATCCAATTATTCCTTCTAATGAATCTGGGAATAATGAGAATCAGATATCTGGAATTTATTTGTGGATGATATTAATATTGGCTGTAGGTATTTTGGTGGTATTTGTTTTGATTATTATTAAATTGTCTAAGCGCGATTAATCTGAATTTTTATATCTTCCACGTTTTTCTACTGCTGTGAGACGAGCGAGGACTTGAGTTTCATGTTTTGAGTTTTGTTTATATGATTGGAGAATTGAATGCCAGGCTTGTTCTGCTATTTTATGATGTCTTGCTTCTAGGGCTTCTTTGAGCACATGGAGGTCTACGGCTTTGTCTTCTGCTTTGGGAGATTCAAAGCCGAGTCCGAAGTCTATGAAATAAACTTTGTTTTCTTTTAATATCATATTGGAAGTTGTTAGGTCTCCGTGAATTATATTGTTGTCATGAAGAATTGCCAGGTTTTTGCCTATTTGTTTATAGATTTCTGGAAGGTTTTTTAGTTTTTCTAAGAATTGAGAGAGTTTTTTGCCTTTTATGTTTTCTAGTTGGATTTCGAATTCTTCTTGATTGAGTACTTTTGGGACGGGGATTAGTGAGAAGGACTTTTCAAGGAGTTTGCATTCTTTTTTTGTTCTTGATTTGCGGAGTTTGATGTCTAATTGAGGGATACGATAGGATTTAGGAATTCTTTTCTTTAGGATTATGTTTTTGTCTTCTAGGATTATTGCTTCTGCGCCTTGGGCTATTTGCTTCATCTTAATATTTAAATCTCCTTTCATATTCTTTATGTGTTAACCATTCTAGAAATATAGCTATTATTTCTGCTTCATCATTTTCTATCGTATAAACTAATCTCCAGGCATTTGGTAAATCATATTTCCAGAGATTCGTTACTTGATAATCTCTAATATACTCTTTAGGCCAGAGTTTTTTTTGTATCCTTATTGCACAGGTTGGATTGATTTCTAAATCTTTTTTGGCTCTTAAAATAAATTCATATAATCTTTTGTCTTCAAATTTACCTTCTTTTAATTTTTCAAAAGCGTCCTTTAATTCTTTCGTAATAAATCCTACGGAAATCTTCTTCATTTTAGTATAAGGTTCTCTTTTTTGAGTCTTCTTATTCTTTCTGGGTTCCAAGTCCAGATAATACATCCATCTTTGTCAATTATAATTTTTCCAGATTGTTCTAAATAATCTAGAATTGTTGTAAATGTTTGGTACATCATTTTTTTTGGAAGTTTATTCCATAGTTGATATTTACCGCATTCTTGGCTATATTTTTCAATGGTTCTTTCTACCATTAATACTGATTCTAGTGTAGGGCTATGTAATAAGGATTGTTTCATCTTATATATAGTTATATAACAGAGGTATTTAAAGTTTTTGGATGTCTATTGACAAGAGATAGTTCTTAGCGATTGTTTTCACGTTAGAACTTCATTTTTCCTGCGAATTTTCTCGCCATTTTCATCATGGTTTTTTGGTCCATTTGCCCTTCTTGCATTCCTGATGAGGAATGAAGCATTTCTTTGAGCATTCTGAATTGTTTTATGAGGGCACGAATGTCGCTTGATGAGACTCCTGAACCTTTGGAGATTCTTGCTATTCTGGAAGTTTCTTTTTCTAGGATTTCTGGATTTTCTATTTCTTTTTGAGTCATGGAGTTAATTGCGTTTTTCCAGTTCTTTGTTTTTTGTTGTTGCAACTCTAGGGCTGAGTCGGGGATTTTTGCTTTTCCTAAACCGGGAATAAGAGACATTATTTTATCCATGCTTCCAAGATTTTGCATTGATTCTAATTGTGCTTGTAAATCTCTCAGAGTGAATTTACCTTCTTGAAGATTCTTTTGAGTTTTTTCTATTTGTTTTTGGTCTACTACTGAATGGATTTTTTCCATGAGGGATTTTAGGTCACCCATTCCTAAAAGTCTGGAGAGGAATGATTCAGGGTCGAATGTTTCTAAATCTGATGGAGTTTCTCCAGTTCCTATGAATACTACTGGTGCTTTAACTTCTGCACAGGCGGTTAGAGCTCCTCCTGCTTTTGCAGTTGAGTCCATTTTTGTGATAATTACTCCGGTGATTGCACAGGCTTCTTTGAATGTGGATGCTTGTTTTTTTGCAGTTTGCCCGATGTCTGCTGACATGACTAGAAACGTTTCAGTGGGTTTGACGAGTTTGGAAATGTCTTTTATTTCTTTTACTAGGTCTTCTGAAAGTGCGTCACGTCCTGCAGTGTCTACTAAGACTATATTATAGTCTTTCATTTCTGATTCATAGGTTTTCCAGATTTTCTTTGGGTCTTTTTCTTTTGGAGAGATGAAGCAGGCAATGTTTAGTTTGTCACAGAGTTGCTTTAATTGTTCTGGGGCTGCTGGACGATGAACATCTAAACCGATTGCACAGACTTTATTTCCTCTCTTAGAATAGTATGCTGCTAGTTTGCTGATGGTGGTGGTTTTTCCTTGTCCATATAAACCGAGCATCATCCAGACGTTTCTTTTTTGGAGAGTTATTTGTTTCGATTCTCCTAGGATTTTTATTAATTCATCGTGAAGGATTTTTATTATATGCTCTTTCTTTTCTACTCCAGAGATTCTTTCATCTAGTGCGGCTTGTTTTACTTTTTTAGTTATTTCAAGGACTAATTGGACATTTACATCTGCTTCTATAAGTGCTCTTTGAAGGTCTTTTACTACTGAATCTACTAGGTTTTTGTCTAAGAAAATAGCATTTGTTATTTTATCTGTTGTTTTCTTGAGTGCTTCTGATAGTTTGTTTAGCATAGAAAATGAAGCATAATTAGGGTATTAAAGTTTTGGGGTGTAATGTTCTTTTAGCATTCTTTCTATTATTACGAATGTAACAATTTTATATTACGAATGTAACAAAAGGTTTAAATTATATTTTAAGAGAAAGATGTAGAATATAAGATTTTTGATATTTGGAGTGATGAGACGTTTTAATTCTCGGGGAAATATAATACTTTTTTGTATTCTCTTACTGTGAAATAGCTCCATTCTCGTATTTCTGGAAATTTTTCTTTTAATTCGTCTATTATCTTAAGAAAATCTTCTTTGTTTTTTATTTCTATATCAAACTCAAAGTCGCTACCGCCGATGGTTTGGTCTATGTATAAAATGTTAGGATGGGTGTGGGCATAAGCAGATAATTCTTTCAATCTTGAGATATTGTCTAAAGAGAGGTCGACTTTATAGTATTCATAACCATATTTTTGAAAATCGAATAAAAATCTATATGCTAAAATTACTTTTTTCTTTTCTAATTGTTTTATTCTGAATGCAATAGTAGTCATAGGAATTTTTAGTTTTTCAGATATTTCAACTAGTTCTATTCTAGCATTCTTTGCTAGTAGTCTAAGGATTTTTAGGTCAGTGTCGTCTGTTTTTATTTGGATTTTGCTTCCTGCAATTTCACTATCTTCATTATCTAACTTTTTTTCTAATAAATATGCCCTGTGGAAGTGACTTACTTTAGTAAATATGGAAATTTGTTCTTTTCCTAGATATTTTTTGAATTGTTCTTTAAAATTATTGTAAAACTCTTCAAATTCATAGATATTTTTTACATATGTTCCTATTCCTATATCAAATAAGCCGTCTATTTTGTTTACATATAATGTCGTTTTGTCTTTTATTAGATATTCAAATATCTCTTTTTCTTTTTCAGGAGATGTGCTTATTAATTTTAGATAGACTCTAATGCTGAAATATCCTAATTTATAAAAATCTATAATCGAATAGTACCCTTTGATTAATCCTTGATCTTCTAATTTTTTTATTCGGTAGTTTACTATGTCTTTTGATAGCCCTACTTTCTTTGCGATTTTTGTGTTAGATTGTCTTGAGTTTATATCTAATTGATAAAGAATTTTTTTGTCTTTTAAGTCTAGTTTTAGCTCCATTCCGTTATAATACTATATTGATATATAAATATTGTGTTTTGAAGTATAAATCTGTAAAATAGTTTATTAGCTTTCAATATTATTAAGTAGTAACAAAATGGCTCGAAAGAGCTAAAGGAAAATAACAAATGACAAACGAAGTACCAGAACAATTGAAAATGAATGGAGGAGAACTTTATTTTAAATCGATTAGAGAAATTTCTCCTAAGGTAAATGAATTTATTCAAGATCAAATTATTAGACTGGGGATTCACAGTGCGGGACTTGAGACAATATTATTAGATCTTCCAAGAAAAAGAGCAGGTAAGCCAATAATGCGTGCCAATATGACTTATTTAGCATATAGAAATCTTGGTGGGCAGAATGTTGTTGAAGAACTCTTACCTGCAATGTCAATTTCAGAACTTTCAAATTATCATTTATATTTAGACAATTGGATATTTGATAATAAGCAGGGCGCACATGAAAATAGGAGGAGATTAAGTATGATAACCGCGGCTTCTGAAGTTCTAAGAGATCTAACTCAAAAAGTTATTGAAAATTTGAACTGCAGTTCTGAAATACGGAGAGAGATATCGAGAAGATATGCTAAATCTGTTATTAGTTGTTGTGAAGGACAGGTTCTTGATTTCTCTACATCTATTAATGATATGGCCTCTTTTGATGATAATGTGTTTGAAGATTATTTTATTATGAGGGCGAGATTGCAATCGGGGGCAATGTATGGATTTAGCACTGAAACTGGAGCATTATTTGTTTCTACTGATGAAACTCAGATAAAAAATGCTAAAAGATTTGGCGAACTTGTAGGCACAGGTCTTCACATATCAAATGATTTGGGTGATTTTGCATTAGATGTTAAGGATCAAACTTTAAAATATTATCAAGATCAACTCTCAGATATAAAATGCGGAAGAGTTACGTACCCAATATATTATGTTTTGAAACATGGTTCTGAACAAGAAAAAGATGCATTAAAAAATCTTGTAGGAAATAGCAGTGCAACATATGAAGAAAAGAATAGAGCAACACAATCAGTTTTTAGTTCTGGAGCATATTCTAGGACTATAAGATTATTAAGAGATATTGCAAAACAAGGAAGAAAATCTTTAGAAGCGTTACCTGACAACCAATGGAGAAATGCGCTTTCTTCAATGGCAAGTACCGTTCGATGTAATAAATACTTGACTTCCGTGAGAGAAGTTGGCGGAATAAAATGATACACGATATTTTTAAACGATTAGAAAACAATAAGCAATTAAGCTTGCTAAGTAGTTCTTCTTTAGTTTATCTTCATGGAATTCATTTAGATTTTCGTATTTCTGAAGAAATTGAACCGCACATTGTAGTTGGAAAGTTAGATTTGAGAAAATGTGGATGGGATTATTATTCTATTTCGGGTGATGAATATGGTTTTTTAGTGATGAATGCTGAATTGCGTGTTATAAAAACGAAAGAGTGTGCTTTGGAGGGGGTTTCTGGAAAAACTATTTTTATTCAAAGATTTTTTAATCCTTGGCAAACTCGAATTTATTGCGGAACTCATGCTGAGATTGCTTTGAGAAATAATCATGTTTCTGAAAAGGATATACAAGAGATTGTTGATTTATCTAAAAAATTAAAATGCTAAATGTTAATCTAATCCAATATTCTTTAGAACGGTTTTCTTTGTAAAAGGAGTGAGGTCTTCGTATTTTTGTCCTGTGCCTAGGAAATAAATAGGTTTTCCGGTGACTTGAGAGACTGATAGAATTGTTCCTGCTTTTTCATCTACATCTGCTTTGCTTAGGATTATACCGTCTATACCTATGGTTTCATTGAATGTTTTGACTTGGTCAACTGCATCGTTTCCAGTGATTGATTCTCCTACAAATATTTTCAGGTCTGGCTTGCTGATTCTGATTATTTTTTCCATTTCTTTCATGAGATTTGCTTTAGTATACATTCTTCCTGCGGTGTCTATTAGGACGGCTTTGATTGAATGTTTTTTAGCATATTGAATTGCATCAAAGGCTACTGAAGCAGGGTCTGCGTTGTAGTTATGGGCAATGATTGGAACTTTGAGTTTTTCTGCATGGGCTTTTAGTTGTTCTATTGATGCTGCTCTGAATGTGTCTGCTGCAACTAGGACGTTGGAAATTTTATTTTTATTTAGATAGTGGGAAAGTTTTGCTATACTTGTGGTTTTTCCCGTGCCGTTTATGCCGAAGAAGACTATAACAAATGGTCCTTCTTTTGATTTTATTTGTTCTATAATTGAAGAGGGTTCGATGAGAACTGAAAGAATGGAGTCTTTTAGTGCTAGGAGGACTCTGGCTTCTACTTCTTGAGCTTTTATTTCTTGACCTACTAGTTGGGATGAAAGAGAGGATTTTATTTTATCTACTGCTTCAATTGCTACATTATTCTCTAGAAGAGTTATTTCAAATTCTTCAAATATCTCGTCAAATTCTTGTTGAGTTATTTGATGGTGAGAGAGTTTTTTAATTAATTTTGAGAAGAAGTTTTCCTTTTTTTCTTCTTGGACTTCTTGGATTTCAGGAGGAGAGGATTCTGCTTCTTCTATTATCTTTTCTGCTTCTTTGTCTTGAATCTTTTCGTTTATAGTTTTGATTACTTTCTTTTCTTTCTTTTCTGATTTTTTTGAAGGAGGACTTGTTTTCTTTTCTGATTTTTTAGATTTTTTAGAGCTTTTGCTAGAAGATGAATCTGGTTTGGTCCATTCTTTGAATTTTTTCTTTAGGAAATCAAACATGGTTATGTGGAGTTTTAGGGATATTTAATCCTTATGAAATCTTTTGATTTCCTAAAGCTCATAAAACTAAAGTTTTAGGAGGTTTTGAATGAGAGGTATCTTATGTTTGACTTTGATGGGGGATATGGTGCTGAATAAGTTTTAATATATAACGTATAAATAATATTTGAAAAGTTATTATCTTATGCTCGTTTTGAATATTCTAATTTGTGCTGAAGAGGATTTATGGGTTTGAGATAAATATTACTGAGGAGATAATTATGGTTTTACGTAAAGGAGAATTGGTTTGTTACTATCGTTAATTGGGACAAAATTGGGATAAGGTTTTTATAGGATACTTTTGTTGAGATATCATGGACAGGAAGGTATTATGGGTTGATGAACTTGCTTTATATGGCTCTTTTCAGCATATGTTAAAATTAAGAGGAATTGAAACTGCTTTGCTTGATCCTACTGAGGATTTTACTGCTTCGACTGAAGGATTTCAATTGCGCGCGGTTGTATTTGAACCTTTTTTCGTTTTAGATGATAGAAGCACACATTTTAAACCAATTTTAGATAGAATATTAGAAAGAGCTAAACAAGATAACGCTGTGAGAATTGCTTTATCAACTCAGGATACTGAATATATTTCCCGAGGATATACTTTGGGAATAGATTATGATTATCACGTTCGGAAGCCAAGTCATTTAGATCAGGTTTTAGAATTAATTCCTTAGGGATAATTTTCTCACCCTATTGATTTGCTACTATCTGGAGTATACTCATTTTTATAAATTAAGAATTGGATGAATTAGTATGATAAGTTACAATGAATTGTATGAAATTCTTAGGAAAGAGAAGAATGCTGAAGTTTTACAGCCATTGGGAGCAGATTTTATTGAGCAGGTTGCGGAATATTTGAATGATAAGAAAGGACAGGCAGAAGTTGATGATGGGATGTTTCAGGATTCTGTTATGAAGAATAAGAAACAATATGAAAATTCTATTGCTATATTTAAGGAACTTATGCTTAGAAGAAAGAAGAAAATATTGAATTTGATATTTGTTGCTACAGAAACTGGAATAATGAAAAGAGATTATGAAAATATGCTTCATCTTGAGCAGGAAGTATTTGATAAAATGGTTAAAATTTTTGAAGAGGGAGATAAGATATTGACTAGAGCTTTACAAGGGATAAAATCTGAAGCAGTATCTGCAAATAGAATGGTTTTGTTTAATTCGGCAGTTGATCAGTTTATTGATATGGCTGGAAATCCGATTGGACCTTTTGCTTCTGGTGAGTTGGCTAATTTGGATGGTGGTGTTGCGGAGATTTTGGTTAGTGGTGGGAAGGCGAGATTTGTGGATGAGGCTACATCCCAAATAAGAAATTCTAGTCAATAAACAAGTTTAAATATACAATC
>JBBSYD010000042.1:0-5620 GCA_038045425.1 Nanobdellota archaeon
TATGTTCAATCAAATAAGAAACCTAATGCCTAATTTTTAGGGAATTTTGGAAATTTCTAATTTAATCAAGCATTATAAATATTTTTACAGTCAAAGAGATACTATTTAGGCACAATCATCGCCACAGAATATTCCTTAATCAATTTCTTTGCCAACTTCTTAACATCCTCTAACTTAACTGCCTTAATCTTTTCATCTCGTTTATAATAATTCTCTGCATCTCCTGCTCTCTCTGCAAACATCAACTGATTCATAACACCTTCGCTTTCTTCTCTTGCCAACTTTCTCAATCCTAATAGTCTTTCTTTAGACTCTTTCAAATCCTTATCGCTCATTTTATCTATTCCTTTAAACTCTTCAACAATATCCTTCTCCACTTCATCAACAACATCCTTCCTAGTTCCGACATAAATCAAATAATGTGCATAATTCTTCTCAGAAGAAATATCGCTCTTCACACTATAAGCCAATCCCTTTTCTTCTCTAATCTTTAAAAATAATCGGGAAGACATTCCACTAGCCAAATAAGCGTCTAGAACTTCCAAATCATAACTCTCCTTCTCCTGAGGCAAAGGAGCATGCATACCCATAACAAAATGCGCCTGATCTATTCCGCTCTTCTCGAGCACTTTTCTTCCATTCTTTAATTTAATCTTTTTCTCCTCATGTTTCTTTCCATTACCCTTAAAATTCTTCTCCAGGTATTTACAAACCTCCTCTATATTTGCATCGCCCACAACAGTAACAATAAAATTCTCAGGAGTATAATTATCCTTAAAATACTTAACAACAAAATCCCTTTCCAACTTACTTACTGTTTCTTCACTTCCGATAACACTTTCTCCAAATGGTTTCTCATACAAACATCCCTCAATCAAATCAAAAACATATCTCATAGGCATATCATTATACATTCTTATTTCCTGAATAATTACCTTTTTCTCCTTCTCAAACTTATCCAATTTAAACACTGCATTATTCAACATATCAGTTAAAATATCCAATCCGGCAAAAATATGTTCTGAAGGAAGTTTAAACCAAAATGAAGTAACTTCATGTGAAGTAAATGCGTTTAATATTCCTCCTTTCTTTTCCACTTCCCTAGAAATATCTTCATGAGTCCTAGTCTTAGTCCCAGTAAATACCAAATGCTCCATAACATGAGCAATTCCTTTTATCTTGCTCTCCTCAAAAGCAGCTCCAAATGGATTAGTAATGCTCAATGCCACAACCGGCAAATCCCTTTTCTCAAAAAGCACAGTCATCCCATTCTTCAATTTTTTTCTAATAAATTTGTCATTCATTCTTCTTAAACAAAGAAATGCTTAATAAATTCTTCCACTCATAGATTTATTACTATTCAAGCAAGTTAATGCTTAACACAATTATCCCTTAAAAAATAATCTCCCATCCCAGAAAATATCTTCAGCAAAAAGCCCCATACAAAATCAGACATTAGATAATAACTTCCTAGTTATATTTAGTAAGATATACTAAAAATTAAGGATTTCTAGGATAAATCTGCCCAGGACTTACTCTTCCCTTGGGCCAAGCACTATAATCTATCATAGAAACACGTTCCCCATTTTCTAATCTACTAATACTACTCTCCCTAACTTCCGAGACTAGCATTCGAGTATCTGTAAATCCAGAATATAACCATCTAGGCAAAACATCCCTCTTTCCCCAACCAAAATTAATCGCCGAAATAGTAAGATTCTCCACTCCATCCAAATCCTGATATATTACATTTTCCCCAAGAGAATGCTTAGGTTTAGAAAAATACTTAACAACATCCAAAAAATCCATAATATATCTCAATGAAAACCCTTAATAAGGTTTATTATTTTCAATTAGTATGACAATTAATGCAGGACCAGAATATGCTCACGCTGAAAAAGTATATAGTGCCGCAAAAACCCCTGAAGAAAGAATCGCTGCTCTCGAAGAGATGATTAAACAAGCACCTAAACATAAATCCAGCGAAGGATTTGTCGCAAACCTTAAACAAAGATTAGCTAAATTCCAAGAAAAACAAGAAAAAGCAAAGAAAACAGGAAAATCCACAAAAAAAACAATAAGAAAAGAAGGATTTCAAATAGCCCTAGTCGGTCTCCCAAACTCAGGAAAATCATTCCTTCTCTCCAAACTTACCAATGCAAAACCATTAATTAGTTCTGTTGCATTCGCCACAAAAGAAATAGGAGTAGGCACTTTAGACTATCAAGGAATTAAAGCTCAAATGATAGACATTCCAAGTATTGGTTCAGAAGGCTTTGATTCGGGGGTTGTAAATACTGCCGACCTTCTAATTATAGTAATAACAAAAATTGAAGATTTAGAAAAAGTTCTTCCATACACTACTAAAAACAAAAGTAAAAAGATAATTACAATCACTCGTTCAGACCTCTTAGATGAAACACAATTGAGAAAACTCTCTGCAACGATTAAAACAAAAAAACTTGACGCAATTCCAATTTCCAATCTCACAGGATTCAACTTAATAGAATTGAAAGATTTAATAATAAAAAATATGAATTGCATTCGTATTTATTTAAAAGAGCCAGGAAAAGCACATACTAATATCCCTATGATTCTCCCCCAAAATTCTACAGTCAAAAAAGCAGCCGAAAGTATCTACAAGGGATTCTCCCTAAGAATAAAAGAAATCAAAGTCACAGGCCCATCAAGCAAATTCCCAAATCAAAGAGTAGGAATCACCCACATCCTAAAGGACAGAGATATTTTGGAATTTCATACGAACTAAAATTCCTCATTCAAGTTTCTAATATTATAAGAAATTTCTTTTAAAGTTTTATTAATATTTCTATAAAAAATAAGAGTCACGACAACGAGAACTAGCAATATGACGGAATATGGAAAAAGTTTAGATTTATCTAAGATTAGTCCAGCAAAATAAGCAACGATACTTCCTGCCCCAATAATCAAAATAGAGTTCAACAATTGCAAATTTCTCTGATAAGCTAAGTCAAGTACATTCTTTTCAAGTTCTATTTTATCCATTATTTATCGGAAGCAAACAACCCTAATCCTAAAGCAATTGAAATAATACCTAAAATAGAAGAAAGAGTATCTGCCTGCTTAAACATAAAAAACAACCCTAATAAAATTAATCCTGCTCCCCCTCCAATTTTCCAAGCATTAACCATAAATAAAATTAATCTCGTCAGTTTATATATCTTACTTCCAATTATCTCTAATAGGCTTAATTATCTTTTCCAAATCTCTTATTACTGCATTCTTTAAATCCATAGGATGTAATTTTCCTTCAGCAAAATCTTTTTCCAACTCAATATAAGAAGAATATTTCTTATTCCCTCCAAACTTTTCAGGCCTAGTTATTTCAACATTCTCAAATCTAGGAAAGATAATTAAATTAACAATCTGCAAAAGAGGATTTTCCTTAATTTCTTTTTCAGGGCAATAAGCTCCATTAATAGTTTTCTTTATCTCTTCAAAATTATCAGTAACTGCAATTCCACTTCCAGGCAAGCTCTTACTCATTTTCTGCCCAGGCCCCTTAAGTGAAGTTATCAAAGGAGTATGAAGTGCTACAAAATCATAATTTAAAGTATCCTTCAAATCTTTTCCAATCATATGCACCTTTCTCTGTTCCAATCCTCCGAGAGCAACATCAACTCCAAGATGTTTTATATCTGCAACCTGCATCAAAGGATACCACAATTGAGAAATAGTTGCATTCTCCACATCTCTTGCAATTTCCTGCATACTTCTCAATCCCCTCTGAATAGTAGATGCCTGTGCTAATCTCATAACATCAAGTTGATATTCCCTCTTAAATTGGAAATCGCTTCCCAATACAATTTCTGCATTGATTCCGATTGCCTTAACTGTCTTCCTCCAATTCTCAACTTCCCTTGCAATATCTTTTTCACTTCCCTTTCGATTCAATATTGCATGTACATCTGCAAGAATTATCTTAACATGAAATCCTGCTCTTTCTAATTCCATCAACTTAGTAATTGTTACAAAATGTCCTAGATGCATGGGTCCGTTAGGTTCATATCCACAATAAACACTCAACTTCTTTTTATCATAAACTCTTTTCTTCAATTCTTCTTCAGTAACTATCTCAGTAGTATTTCTTTTAATCAATTCCCACTTATCTTCAACACTCATTTCCTTACTTTTTACTTTTCCTACCATGTCCAGAACAGAAAAGTATTAATTTTAAACCTTCCCATTAATACCATGAGAAAACTATTCCTTCTAATCTCCCTCTCTCTTCTCCTAACTCTATTTCTAATCTACCTCCTACTTCCTCCAAAAATTATACATTTTCCCTCTGACCTAAAAAATCTCCATGAAAATCAAAAAGTAATCTTCCAAGGAAAAGCCCTCAAAACATACGAGTATGAATACGATTATAGAATAATCTTAGACAATAACCTCTCTTTCTACTATCCAAAACCTCTCCAAGTAAACTCAATTCTCAACAAAACACTAGAAATACAAGGTAAAATCTCAATCTACCTCAACAATACAAATATTAATGGGAATAAAATGAAAATCAAAAAACTATATCCCTAAAGGAGTTTTTGGATGCTCAAGAACAATAAAGGTTCTTGACATAATAAACTCTCCTCAATAATATATCAATTAACGCTTAGAACTTTCTATGCTTCTGAAAACAATCTCTGCAATATACAGGTTTACCTTCAGTAGGCTTGAAAGGAACTTCACATTCTTGCTTACATTCTGCGCAAGTTGCTTTGTGCATCTCTCGTGGTCCAAAATCTCTTCTTGGTCCACGGTTTCCGCCGAAGCTTCTTCCGCCGCTGTTGCGATCTCCGCCAAATCTATCCATTTATACTTATCCTCCTATTAAAACCATAAATAAAGGGTATAAAAACCTTGGTAATTTGAAATATAACCTTTAAGTTACTCACTTAAGCTTCTAAAAACAAAAATTAAAGCTAAAATAGACAAAGATAAACCTAAGAAAGTCAAAATCAAATCGAAATTAAATATCTGTCAAGTAAAGTAAATTTGTTTAACAATAATATAACAAAATTATAAAAATAGCCGTGCCTTAAGTATATAAAAAATTATTTTAACTTCTAAAACTAAAAGTTTATTTTCTATCCTTACGTGTGGCTTCTATAAAATCCATTCCCAATTTAGGACCTAAAGCCCCAAATATCGTAGCAAGTGCACGTTCACCCTCATCTCTTCCTGCACGAACAACGACTCCTGTAATAATATCATCTCCAATTTGTCGTTCAGAATCATGAGGAGAATATTCTCTACCTTGCATTGCTTGAGCAACTACTCCGAAAATTCCAGCCATTGGACCAGCAAGACCTTGTTCAGGGTCATCATACAATCTTCCAGAATTTGCTTCATGTGCTTCAAGATAATTTCCTCTCCTTCTTAATTCACCAGCCGCCCTTAATCGATAATTATCAGGATATTCATTTTCTCTTCTAGGAATTCCAAATTCTTCCCCTCTTTGAATAGCAAGAGCATTAATATCAAAGTTTATCGGTGTTTTAGTCATAGTTACAAAATATACTTTAGATTTATAAAGTAACTATAAAGCATCTTCGTGGAAAAGTAAAGAAGTAAATTAATTCTT
>JBBSYD010000043.1:0-2251 GCA_038045425.1 Nanobdellota archaeon
CGAAAAAGTTAAAATTTCTCGACGAGCTCAAAGGTCATCTGTCAAAGTTGGGTTAAAGAACTATCTTGGATGGACTCAGAGTTCAAGAATGGCAGGAATTTATGTTCACATGTCTGGAAAGGATTCAGACGAGGCAATATTAAGAGCAAATAATATAGAGGTAACACAAATAAAAAAAGACCCTGCCCTTAAACCTTATATCTGCGCAAAATGTAAGACTATCAATCCTGCTACAAATAGATTTTGTAATAGTTGCGGGTTTATATTAGACAATAGCACCGCAGAAGGAATACTTAAAGAACAAACTCAAGGGACAGATGCTAGTAAAATATTGTATAAGGTACTACAAGATACTGAGGTTATTGAGCTATTAAAAAAGAAGATGAAAGAAATTCAAGTGGAAGGAGTTTTAGTATGAATATTGTAACTCTAAGGTTACGCTACACCGTAACAAAATACCCTAAAATGTTACGCTACACCGTAACATTTATAAAGTGGATTAACCCATGAAAAGCAAGATGGAACTCAATAAATTAGCAGAAGCAAACCCTTGGTGGTCTACAAAGAAAGTCCCTGAGGAATTAAAGGGATTGCCTAGATTAGACTACGCCCTATTAGTCAAATCAATAGATGTACAAGAAGTAACTATTATTGTTGGTGTAAGAAGAGCAGGAAAAAGTACTTTCATGTATCAAATGGTAGAGAAGTTACTTGAAAAAGGAGTTCAGCCAGAGCAAATTCTTTTCATCAATTTTGAAGACACTAGATTTGATGAAGACAGCTTGGAAGATATTTATCAGTTATATAGAACTAATCTTAACCCTGACAAGAAAGCATATATCTTTTTTGATGAAATACATAAAAAAGAGAAGTGGGAAGCATGGATACGTAGGCATTATGATCTAAAAACAAACTGCAAGTTTGTTGTTTCTGGTTCTTGTTCATACCTGCTCAAGAAAGAATATGCTACTTTGTTAACTGGAAGAAATCTCACTTTTGAAGTATATCCTTTAAGCTTTAAAGAGTTTTTAGGATTTAAAAAACTAGAATTAGACATTTCTAAAGCAGTAAAAGGACTTCTAACTGAAAAAGAAAAATTCTTATTACTTAACTCCTTTGAAGAATATTTATCTCAAGGAGGATTTCCTAGAGTCCTATTTCAAGAAAAAGAGTTCAAAACCAAGCTATTAGACCAATATTACAACGACATACTCTTTAAGGACATAATAAACAGATATAACCTAAATAGCCAAAAAACTAGCGACTTTGCAAAATATATTATGACTAATGTTACCAGCTTAATCTCTCTAAGGAATGTTAGAAATGTTTTGGGTCTCTCCTATGAATCAATTAAAGATTATCTTTCTCATGCTCATGACGCATTCTTATTCTTTACCCTAGACCATTTTTCATACTCTATGAAAGAACAAAAAAGCAGAGCACCTAAAGTTTATTGCGTGGATAACGGGCTTAGGAATGCAGTTTCTTTTAAGTTTATTAAGGATAATGGCAGACTGGCTGAAAATCTCGCCTTTATAGAATTAAAGAGAAAGAATTATGATATTTACTATTGGAAGTCTACCAATGAAAAGGAAGTTGACTTTGTGATTAAAAAAGATAATCAGACACTTACTGCAATAAACGTAACCTATACCGATGAGATACCTGAAAGAGAAATTACTTCTTTAATGGAATTCAAAAAAGAGTTTAGCAAAGCGAAAGAACTTATTATTCTGACCAAAAACTTAGAGAAAAAAGAAAAAGGAATAAACTATATTCCTCTCTGGAAATGGCTATTGGAAAATGACTAGACTTGCTAATCAAGAATAAAAATAAATTATTCAGGATTTATTTCTTTAAACTCCTCAAGATAAAGTAAAATAGGTATCTTTTGAGTATTCTTTTCTATCTCTTCAAATTCCTTTTTAGTCTCTTCCAATGAACGAGGCACAATCATAGTATATCCAAACTTGCCTCTTTTATCTTTCAACTTTGAATAAAAATAGTTTATTATTTCCTTTCTTATTTTAATGGTGTTCCATGCTTGAGCAGATTCTTGATATAAGATATTTCCTTTTATCTTAAACACCTCTTTGGTTGGAACAAGTATTCCTTCATTTGCGGTTTTCTCAATATTCTTTACCCGCATGGTGTTCTAATTTGGCTATAACGATAACTATATAAAGTTTTCTATGTTATAGGCTACATCCCAAATAGATTTTTGAATAGAAATCTAGATCATTAAATGCAA
>JBBSYD010000044.1:0-10982 GCA_038045425.1 Nanobdellota archaeon
TTAGCTAACCTTTTTGGGCTCATACTGCCTAAAAACTTGGGAATTTAGGAATTTCAATCTCCCCATCATAAAACAATCAAATAAAAACTATTTAAACCTAATTTTCCTACTAAATACATGAATGAACAGTATGCTTCATACTCAAATCAAGGAGGAGACTCATCAGCAAGAATGCGCGACCTAGAAGAGAAAGTTCGTCTTCTAAAAGACAGAGTAACTCTAACCTCAAAAACCCTAATTGATGAGAGAGAAAAGACATTCAAAGAACTACAAGAATTAAAAAAAATAGCAACAAGAGTTCAAGAAGAAAATAAAAGAATTAAAGAACTCCTAGAAAGAGTAAGTGAACAACTCAACAACTCTCCAAGAAGAGAAGAACTTGCAATTATCCAAAGACAACTTGAAATGTTGAGAAAAGGATAAAGATTTAAACTCAAACAAATAAGGAAAAGAATAAAATGAGCGTGATGGAAGATATTCAAAGATTAAGAGCTGAAGGAAAGCCAGACGAAGAGATAGCCATGGTTCTCCAACAGCAAGGAATTCCCCCACAACAAATCTATGATGCTATGTCACAATCAGTAATAAGAGATGCAGTAAATTCCGAGGGCTCCCCACAACAAGAATACTCTCAAACAGATATGCAACCCTCCATCACAGACGCTCCCCCTGCTCAAGAATACACCCAATACGATCAAAATCAACAATACGCACCTCAACAACAAGGATACGACCAAAGCCAACAATATAATCAATCCTATTCTCAAGGATTAAGTTCGGACACCATTGCAGAAATAGCCGAACAAACAATAACTGAAAAACTTTCATTCCTCAAAACAGACTTAGAAAAAATCCTAGACTTCAAAAACTCAATGGACGCAAAAGTAGAAATGCTAGACGAACGCCTAAAAAGAATAGAAAAAATAATAGACCGCCTTCAACTTTCCATTCTCCAAAAAGTCGGAGAATATCTAACAAACACCAATGACCTAAAGAATGAACTTCTAGAAACTCAAAAGACCGTTGCCAGCATAACGAAGCACCATCAGAAATAAAATTCTTCCACGACGAGTTAATGCTCTAAGGAGCAACTCAATACAAATATCCAATTCAATAATACATATTCCCCTCCAATAAAACATTATCAGCAAATAAATCATCTCTAAATCGAACATCAGATAATAACGTTAGTCATATTTGACTAATTTATACTTTATATAAAATTTATTTCTTACTTTTCACTCTAACATATAAAGAAACTAATAATGCTAAAACAAAATAAACTAACAAACCAACAACTAAAGTTTGGATTGAAATAAACTGCTCAAAATAGCTACTCGTACCAGTAATAGTAATAATAAATCCTAAAATAATTCCCACTATTCCCAAAATTACGAGGACTATCATTAAAAGTGCCATCCACCCTTCAAATTTTCTAAGATTGAAATTCAAGTTCATACCCATTTTATTTCTTAACACTAACCAATATCCAACTAACCAAAATACTCACAATAACCAAAATAACTGCGCCCCCTATTCTAGGAGTACCTATCCACTCAGTAAAATTACTAGAACCTGCAGTTGATTGATAACTCTCACTCCAAGGAATAAAAGGACTAATATAAGAAGAAAATACTAAAAATGCAGATACAATAAATATCAAGAATAAAACAATTAAGAAAAACATTCCACTTCCCTTCATCACTCCATCTGAAAACTTCCCAAACAACCCAGTCAACAAAAGCAACAAAAACATGCTAACTAATACAACTGCAAACCAAGGCACAACATTCTCCAGATATTGTCTTGCTCCAGCAAATGAAACAAACATTGTTGCAATCAACAAAGAAACCAAAACTTGAATCCAAACAGTCTCACTAATCTTTGCCTTAGCCATAACTACAAAGCTAATAATAAAAACTATCAAAAACCCAAATATGGGTAGAAAATAACTAACTCCAGAAACATCCACTGCCATTTTATGGCTTACTACTTGTAGTCATTACTACGGCTACAATAACTCCGATTAATAATATAGCACCGACAACCCATCCCACAACATCTCCTCCAAAGAATCCAAATCCACCCCATCCAAACATATCGAAAGATTGAATAACAATCACAATAAGAATAACTGCTCCAATAACACTAAATATAATATTCCAAGTCTTCTGCTGTTCTTTAATAAATAATCCAACTAAAATCAATAAACAAAGTAATATTGCTAATCCTACTCCCAGCCTTGGAAACAACTCTCTAAAAATCAAAGGAATAAAATCTAATTGCAGAGATAACGCACCAATCGCCAAAGCAATAATCGCATTCAATCCCTTATTCTCTTTTCCAAGCAATTCAGTCTTAATTAAAATTCCAAAAACAAAAGAAAATATCAAAAGAAAAGGTAAAACATAATCAAATATACCTGCCGCCTGCCAACTTAATAAGATTCCCCCAATATCAATCATAACAGATATTGCCTCGCCCCCTTTAAATACATTTCGTTGAGATTATCCTCAATAAAGGATATTTCAATCCAAGATTATCCTAACAAACAACTTAATACCCTTCGACAACCCCTGTTAATGTCCTGCTAGACACCTAAATACAAATACCCTACTAGGATAATTACTCTGCTAATCCTCTAAAATATTATCAGCACACTAAACCATTTCAAAGTCAAACATAAGATAATAATTGTCTAACCTACAAAATATTTTCAGCAAAATCTCAACTTCAAAATAAAACATCAAACAAACAACTTAATACCCTAAAGCTACTTACTTTTTATTCCCAAACCAAACCAATAAAAATACTCCTATCAAAACAAGAACAATTACAACATTTCCAATAATATTGCTACTAGGATCATTCCAAAGCACAGTAAGATAATCCCAAGCCCCGGTGAAATACAAAACTGCAAAAGTCAATGCCAAGAAAGCAATACCCATTACAGTATATTTAATCCCATCTTCAGCTTCAAATTTATCCTTATAAAACAAACCAATCAAAAGAATAAATGCTAAAATAATTACCAGCCCAACTGCCAAAAATGGCACAAGTCTAGTTATAATATCTAAAGCATATCCCACAGAAATAACCAATAATGCAATCGCCAAAGCAATAAGTGCATCTACTTGTCTTTTATCTTCTCCAAATAACTTACTCTTCTGAAGAATACCAAAAACTAAAGTAAACAACAAAATAAATACAAATACCGACTGAGCAAGACTCGTAGTCAACAATGAAATAACTTCAACCATTCTTAGAATAAAATTAACTAATATTTAAATGTTCCTTACCGAATCTTCTAACTTCAAACGATAATACTCTCGCTCATCAACTTTTCCGTCTAATACTAGAGGTTTCGCTAACTCATGAAATGGCTTCCCTAATGAAATAGCAAGAGAGGTTTGAGCCTGTGAAGATTTAATCAAAGTATCCACACTATATTTATGAATTTGGCGTCTATCTAAAAATTGTACAAGAGGTATTCTCGAAACATAACCTAAACAATTACATCCAGGGCATCCTTTCCCAAAATACAATTTCTGTCCTTGAAAATCACCTAATAATTCATCATTAGAAACCTGTTCAGTCTTACAACCCTCGTGTATGTTCCTAACTAAAGTTTGTCCAATTAACCCTCTAAGACTTTTTGCAAATAATCCTGAGTCAATGTCAAATGAACGAAAATAATCTAATCCTGCCTTGAGATCATGAGCACAGACCGAAGCAACAACAAAAGTTCCATTATTTGCAAGACTCAATGCTTCCTGAGCAGTAAATTCATCATGAATGTCATCAAATACAACCAACGAAGGATTAAATTCTCTAATTCCTCTTACTGCCCCAGGATATTTAGGATTACCAATTCCCATCCCGATTGTCTGAATATCTCCAGGAGGAACGGCAGTTCTTCCAACGGCAAATACTCTCCCTTGAATATTTCTCTCTTGCCCCTTCTGCAACAACAAGTCATAACAAATACTAGTCTTTCCCATTCCCTGCCCTGCAACCACCAACAACAATCCACTTCTTGATTCCATCAATTCTTCCAAACCTTGCTTTTGATGTTCATTCAACACATCAATGAAATTATCTTTTCCATGATAAAATAATTTTAGATTATACTGCTTTCCAAAATCAGTCGTGCTTCTCACAAAGTTAAGAACAACCCGTTTATATTCTTTAGACCTCTGCATAACAGTTTCTCTCGATACAGAATCTCCATCCATAAAATCTCCAGAAGAAATAACTTCCATATTAGGAACTACTTTTCTAAATCTCTGCCATCGAGTCAAAGGCTGAGGCACTTCATTTGCAACCCCGAACATCAACTCAAGCTCCCGAGTAACTGGAGAAGATAAATCCCTAGGTATAGGTGCCATTTCATAAAATGCCCCGTTTACACAATATCTCATACTAACTTGATCTCGAGTAGTTTGAAAATTAAGACTTGTCGCTCCTTCCCTTAATGCCTGATAAATAATCCCTCTTGCAAGCTTTTTAATTGGATCATCTACCCGAGCCATATTAAGATTTAACACTCCCCCACCTGGTTCATCAGTTATCGAAACATCTTCAAGATAATGCATCTGCCTATCTCCATCTAAACTACCAGACATTCTTTTTAAAATCCCATTCCGTTTATAAGTATTATTATATTACATAATCCTAGTTAATGTCTTATGAAGCAACTTATTACAAATTCCAATTCAATAATGCATGTGCTTGTCCGATAAAATAATCTTCAGCACATTAAAATAGCTAAGTGGAACATCAGATAATACCCTGAAATTATATTTAACCAAATAAACTAAAAATTAAAAAGTCTCAGTACCTGCAGGAACATTACTCATTTCCATAGGTTCTTCTCTTGAAGGCATAGATGCCTTATTGATTACGAAAACATCTCCAATTGCTTTAACAAATTGATGTGGAATAACTACTCCTCTTGCTCCGCCCAAAGTTCCAGACAAATTAGAACCAACTCTAATTCTCCATCCTTCTATCTTGTTATCAACCAAGTTAACTTCTTCAATAGTTCCAAAGAAATCTCCTTCAGAAGTATAAACTTGCTTCCCCACAGTTTCACTAATCTTTTTAACTCTTAACATAAATTTATGTTACAAATACCCCTTTTTATACTTTATGTTTTTCCAAAGCATATATCCTACCATCAAATACACCTTCCAAAAGCAATTATATACATTCTCGCTTATTCAGTTAATGCATTTTCGAGAAGGTCTATTAGAGAATCCCGTGAATAAGTTAATGTCCTACAAGGCAACTCGCTACAACTTCCACTTCAATAATACTGGGTTTATCATATAAACTAATTTCAGCACATTAAAATAGCTAAGTGGAACATCAGATAATAACGTTCAGTCATATTTGACTAATTTATATAAGAAAATTTAACAAACGGGATTATCTATAAATTTATATAACTGAGAATATAAAAAATAATATGGAATCCAAAGAAATAATGCATATTGGGCTAGCATTTATAATTTTAACAATAATAATTTCATTTTCAAATCTTTTAAAAAATAATTTTGCATATCTAAGTGAAGCAGCAATTTATTCAGCAATTATTCTTATAGTCGCATTAGTATCTAAAAAATTAGTTGCATCAATGTTAGACTCTGACGTAGAACACGAAATCTGGGGAATGTCAAGATTCGGTTACAAACCTCACCACCATATTGATGGAGCAATTCCTGCAGGAGCAATCTTCCCACTTATCCTTTCATTATTTTCATTAGGGCTATTCAAATTACCTGCAATCCTTTCATATGAAACAAAAGCATTAAAACACAGAGCGGCAAAAAGATTTGGACTTAACTCATTTACAGAAATGACAGACTGGCATAATGGACTTGTCGGAGCAGGAGGAATTTTAGGAATTTTAATACTTGGAATAATTGCATATTTCACAGGATATGAAACTCTATTCAAAATCTCTGCATACTATGCATTCGCAAATATGATTCCATTTTCAAAGCTAGACGGTACTCAAATATTCTTCGGCTCAAAAGTTCTCTATTCTATACTCGGAGTAATTGTTCTAATCTTCCTAGCTTATGCATTTATAATATAAATTTACTTTCTAGAATTCTTCCAAGCTAAATCAAATAATAACTTTTGTGCCTTTGCAAAATCTTTATTTCGAATAATCAAACCCATAGGATTTTTTATATCTGTTCCAAGCACAGCAATGTTATCCCCATAAATATATTCAGTTATAGGAATATCCTTCATTTCTTCTACAAATCTCGTTTCTCTCATCTCAAATTTATCTCTCCCCTTCATTAAACTTAGACTCTCTTTCGTTTTTTCAGTTAATAACTTAATAAAAATCTTCTTCTTGACTCTTTGATTAACAAAATGAGGAACATAAAAGGGCAGAACATTATAAATAAAATGAGTATTTGAAAAAGCTAACAATTGCTTTCTTTCATTTAATATATCTTGATAAACTGTTTTTATTCCTTCTTTCCCTTCAAATAATTCCACTTCGAGCAATTCTTTTTTCTTCCCTCGCAATCCTTTAAGCTGACTAATAATCTTCTTTATTTTTCTCCCTTTCTCTTCGGTCAACTGAATAAGCTTTTCAGGCTCAGCAGCTTCAAAATAAATAATTTTATTCTTGATAACTTTTCCAACAATTCCTTTCTCCCTTAATCCTTTCAAGACATCATAAGTAGTTGTTCTAACCAAGTCTGCTTTTTCAGCAATCTCATTTGCAGTAGACATTCCAAGTTCAAGCAAAGCCAAGTATACTTTCGCTTCCTTTTCATTCAATCCATACTCAACTAATTCTTGCTCATACATTCATTCATAAGATAATTAGCATATTTAAGACTAACTATTTGTCGAAACTTTTCGTCAACAAAAGATTAAATATGCAACTAAGTCGCAACGATTGAGGAATAAATAAACATGCTTGAAGTAGGAATAGAAAAAATAGCAATTTGGCTACCTAAAAATTACATATCCTCAAAAAGATTAGCCGAACACCGAAAAATAACTCCATTCGATCCAAATCGTTTAGGAATAAAATCATTAGCTGTTCCTAATTTAGAAGATACTCCCGAATCTATGGCCCTTGAAGCAACAAAATTATTATTAGAAAAAATCAACCTAAACAATGTCGGAAAAATTGTTATAGCCACAGAATCATCAAAAGATTTAGCAATACCTATTTCAGCTTTTTTACACACAAAACTCAAACTACCAACAACAACTGAACACTATGAAATAAAATTTGCATGTATTGGAGGATGCTATGCCCTTCAAGAATCATTAAACTGGTTAAGAAATAATCCAGATAAATATGCAATTGTAGTATGTACTGATATTGCAAGATATTCACAAGGTTCAAAAGCAGAACTAACTCAAGGAGCAGGAGCAGTATCTCTCCTCCTTTCAAGAAAACCCAAAATTAGTATTGCACCAAAATCAACAACGTTCTCTGAAGAAGATTTAACATTTTCCCGTCCAATCACAAGTCCATATGCAATTGTAGATGGAAGAGAATCAATTATACCCTATATAAAAGCAGTAACTCAAGTATATAGAAGTCTAAAAAGTTCAGAAAGATTTGAGCATATAATAATTCATGTGCCCTTTCCGTCAATTGTAAGAACTGCTCTATTAAAAATTTTAAAAGAAGAAAAAAGAGGAAATGAATTAGAAAAATGTCTGAGTAGCTCTTTAGAATATCCCTCGCAAACAGGAAACATATATACAGGTTCCATTTTTTTATCTCTTGCAAGTTTATCCGAGGATAAAATTCAACAAGATACTCCTCTAGCACTAATCGGATTTGGAAGTGGATGCTGCGCAAAAGGATTTTCTTGTAGATTACATACGCTAGAAAATTTAGTCAGTTTAAATCAAAAGTTCTCAGAAAGAACAGAATTAGATGGAAAAGAGTATGATAATTTGGTTTATCCAATCATCTAAAACAATCTAAAATTCTATAAACTCCTCTCATCCCCTAATTTAATGTCCCTTAAATTATCCATCGAACCGAGAGAATATCAGTCTAATATAATTGAAACCTGTAAAAATAACAATACCCTCGTCGTCCTCCCAACAGGTTTAGGAAAAACTCTTATCGCTCTTTTTCTAGCAATCAATAGAAAAGAAACATTCCCTCTTTCAAAAGTTCTAATCCTCGCACCGACTCGTCCCCTTATAGAACAACACTTCGAATACTTCCAAAAATACCTTCCTGAACTCTGGGCAGATATTCAATTATTCACAGGTTCAGTCCCAGCAGAAGAAAGAAAGAAAATATTTCAAACCGCAGAAATAATCTTCTCCACTCCCCAATGCATAGCCAACGACGTTGCCCATGCACTCTACACCCTAAGTGAAGTCTCGCTCCTAGTAATAGATGAAGCACATAGATGTCTAAAAAACTATGATTACACCAAAGTCGTCTCTTCTTATAAGAATCAATCCCAAAATACTAGAATCCTTGGCTTAACTGCAAGCCCAGGGTCAGACCCAGAAAAAGTAAAACAAATCTGTGAACACTTAGACATAGAAGAAATTGAAGTCAGAAGCAGAGAATCGGAGGATGTCAAAATCTATCTTAAAGAAAGAGAGCACTCAAAAATAGAAGTTCCATTCCCTCCTGAATTTCTAGAAATAAAAGTCCTTCTCAAAAGAATCTTTGATTCCCTCGCAGATAAACTAAAAAAAATGAATCTTCTCTTTGGCCCAACAAACAAAATCACTCTATTAAAACTTCAGGCTCAACTAGCTGCAAAAGCTGGCCCAGGGAACTGGCAAGCAATGGTAGGCATGTCTCTAACTGCCCAAGCAATAAAAATCTCACATGCAATGGAACTTCTAGAAACTCAAACTCTTTCAGGATTAAAAGAGTATCTTCTAGGATTAAAAAAACAAGCAGAAGAAAAGAAATCTAAAGGAGTTCAAACTCTCGTAAATTCCACTGACTTTCAAGCAGCATTTCTCTCCCTAACTCAACTTCTCGACAAAGGAATAGAACATCCCAAAGTAGAAGAACTTGCAGTTATCAGTGAAAATGAATTCAAGCTAAATCCAAAAGCAAAAATAATAATCTTCACCCAATTCAGAGAAACCGCAAGCAGAATTGCAGAACGTCTTTCCAAACTCCCAGAAGCTCGCCCATCTATATTTATAGGACAAGCAAAAAAGAACAACCTAGGCATGAATCAAAAAACTCAAAAAAGTGTAATTGAACAATTCAAAACAGGAGAAATAAATATCCTAATAGCAACTTCCATTGGAGAAGAAGGACTAGACATTCCAGAAGTCAGTGCAGTAATCTTCTATGAGCCAATTCCCTCAGCAATTAGAAAAATCCAACGTTCCGGTAGAACTGCCCGTCTCGCCCCTGGAAAAATTATCCTGTTAATAACAAAAGATACAAGAGATGAAATTAATCACTATGCCTCTTCATCCAGAGAGAAAAAGATGTATTCCATTATAGAAAAAATAAAAAAAGACCTAAAAGAAAAAAATAAAAATCCTAAATTAAACAAATTCTTCTAGGATTTTTATTTTTTTACATTCATCAAAATTCCCCAGATAAATTTCACTTCAAGAATGCTTAGCCCGTCCCATTAAGAGATTATCCTTATATCAACGTCAAACATCAGATAATAAATTGCCAATCAAATTTAACTAGATATAGTTTAGATATTAATAATTAAGACTAATACCTTCTTTCACACCGATAATATCCATCACCGCCGACACCACAAGTTCCAGTTCCAATCGTTCTACCATCGCAATTTGCAAAATTAGTATATTCTATTCTTTTCGACACAAGTGGCTCATTAATCAAAGGATCAAATGCACTATTTCCATTAGCATTTGTTCCAAACATCCCTCTACAAGTATAATCAGTTATCCCAGGAACAACGTTAGGAGAAACACAAATATCCATAGAACAACAAACGTGATTACAGGAACCACAGTTACTAGTGTTTATTTGAGTAACCACTCCTCCGCAACATAATTGTTTAAAATTCTTTTTATATAATTCTTGACAAGAATCATCAGTTAAACTTCCTCCACAAAAATCAGCAGTTAGAGTACAATCATTATCTATTCCATCATTACACAAAGAAACACTATCTTCTACATTTAGATATGAAGGACTTCGTTTATTCTCGGAATCATCACAATCCAAAGGCCCACATTCATAATCTTCATCACTAGAAGAAATATTATAAAATCCATCTCCGTCATTATCAACGCATCTTGAATCAGGAGCACAAACCAATTTACCCTCTCTCTTAGTAAGCACCATTTCACAACTACTATCCGCACAATCAATAGCCAAATCCCCATCATTATCAACTCCGTCCGTACATAAACTCTCTGTACTTTCTAAAGCCGGAGTCGTTCCACTATCGCTAAGACGAATATTCGAAGGAGAATTAAAAGAAAAGACTAAAACAATAAACATCAAAACTATCGCTCCAGAAAGAACTAAACCTAAATTACTCACCTTCATAAAAAAAGAACAAGAAGATTGTATATAAATATTTGGATAAACAAGTTAATGCCAAGCAAAGCAACTCATTACAAATATGCAATTCAATAATACTTAAGTCCATCCCCTAAAATATTATCAGCAAATAAATCATCTTCAAATCGAACATAAGATAATACTTTTCAGTCATATTTGACTCATTCATACTTTATAGAGAGCTTTGAATAACTCTCCACTTGAATAATTCCAAGAGGGTTTTCAAAGCGATTCTTAGAGGCCTCAGAAACTTTATGTTTCTGACGGCACTCAAGAACATAAAATTCTTGATGATTTGAGGATTTTTCCAAATCCCCCATATACTAAAAATTAAAAGAGGTGATGAATCATTTTGTATTTATTAAAAACGCAAAACCTTAGAATGCCTACAGTAGATGAACATTTCTAAGATAACATTGCTTTATCTACGGATATGGAATAG
>JBBSYD010000045.1:0-36210 GCA_038045425.1 Nanobdellota archaeon
GGAGGAGTAACTGGCAATGTTTTGATTGAAGATGCTTATGTTTATGATGGAAAAGTTGTGGAGGGAGAGGACTTTGAGTATACTCTTGAAGAAGGGCAGAGTGCAGAATTAGTTTTGGGGAGTGTTAAAGTTAATGGTGAATTGATTGACGATGCTCATATTAATGTTGAGGTGCAAGGGAGAAAAGTTATTGTTTCAACTGATTATGAGATTGTTGAGGAAGGATTTGGAGAGGATTATCTTGGAAGTTCAAAGATAAAATTAAATGTAAATTTATCTGCTTTAGGGATACTTGTTGAAGGAGACAAGTTGACTTTGAAGTTGATTTATGGAAATAATACTCTTGCTAATATTCAAAAGACTTTGCTTATAGATTATTTAGAGGAAAATGTTTCGAATTTAAGTTTTGTTAAATTAATACCTACGATTAGAATTGCTAAGAATGGAAATTATGAATTGAATTTAAATAATTATTTTGAAGGGGCAGAAAGATATGTTTTCAGTAGTAAGAATATAAGTTTTACAGGAGATAATGGGATTTTAGTATTATCTCCGTTTGAAGATTTTACTGGAGCAGTTAAAGGAATTGTTACTGGATATTCTGGAAATAATAGTGTTGAAAGTAATGAGTTTACGATTTTAGTTTCATCAGGAGGAATTAACATTAGTACGAGTAGAGAAAAAATTAAAGTTGGAGAGCCAGTTAAATGGACTAAGAAAGTTAATGTAGAGGTTTCTGAAAATGTTAGCGTTAGTATTCCTTTTGATGCAGAAAATGTAGTAGTAACTAAGTTTGGGGGTTCTGAAGAAATTGTTTCAGATGTGATAAATGAAAATACTATTTTGGAGGAAAATTTGAGTAAGGGTATTACTGGAAATGTAGTTTTTGAAATAAATTCTCGAAAAGAATTTTTCTTATTTGGATGGGCTAGAGAGATATTTAGAGGAGTAACTGGAAATGTTATTTCTGAAGAAAATGGGATTAATTCGGTTGAAACAAAGGAGATTTTGTTAGGGCAAGATTCTTCTGTGGAAAGTTATACTATTGAATATGAGACTTCTGCTCCAATGGCTATTGAAAGTGAAACTTCTTCTGGAAAAGAAGTAGTTATTTCTGGTCCAGATGCTCTTCATTATACTGATGTAATTGCGTCTGCTAATATTAGTAGAAATATTTCTATTGAAAATTCTGGAAGAATTAAGATTTATTGGAAGGACTATTCTTTGACTTCTGAGAAGATTAAGAAAGTTGATGAAGTTCTAGATGAGGAGGTTGTTGAAGAGGTTTCTAATTCTAATTTAGATGAGGAAGATATTGTTGAAAATTTAGTAGATAATCAAAGTGATAGTTTAGATAGTTATTCTGAAGGAATGTTAATAACTGGAAATGTTATTAGCGGTTCTGAAGAAAATTATTTAGAAGTGAATAATTCAGAGGGTATAACTTCTAATGTTAATAATTCAGAGGTTTTGGAGGTTGTTAATGGTAAAGAGTATGTTTTGAGAGAAGTTCCTTTTGATTATTATGACTTAGATGGAGATGGAAATGTGGATTATGTTGAGTGGGTTGTTCCTCATTTGAGTAATCAGACTTATCAAATTATTTATATTACTCATGCTGAAGAGTTAGATAGTAATAGAACTTTCGTTAGAGATATATATAATGAGGTTAAGGCGAGAGATGATAATTGGACGACCATTTCTGCTGGGAATTTTGTAAGGGTAATGTTTGAAATAAATTTGACTTCTAGTAAGGATATTACTCTTTATGCGAGGAGTAATAATTCTGGAAGAATAAATGTTTATGAAAAAGATTCTGATGTGGAATTGGCTGATTTTGGAGTTATTGGGGAAGATGGAAAGTATAGAATTCTTTTGACGAATTTGATTGGGGAACAGGATACTTTTGATTTGAAAGTTTTGAATGGGAGTGTAGAGTTTGATTGGATTGTTGACCCTACAACAATTCCTCAGCTTACTATCATTACTCCTCAAAACAATCAGTATTATTCTACTTCTACTGTAACATTTAATGCAAGTTCGAATGAAAATGGTTCAGGATGGTATCTATTTGCTCCAGTCAGTACTCCTTCAGTTATTAATAATTCTCTTAAGATTTATTACGATTTCGATAGCTTTGTTGCACCAAGTAAAATTGTTGATTTAAGTCCACGAAAGAATAATGCTACAAATACAAGTTCTAAACAAACCACCTTGGGTAAATATGGGCAAGGATGGTATTTTGATGGAACGGACGATATCTATCTTTCTGGAAGTGCAGTCGGAATTAGTGGAAGTAATTCTTGGAGTATTTCTATTTGGTTTAATTCTTCTTCTCTTGCTGGAGTTCGTCCATTATTTTATTGGGGTGTAGCAGGAACATTAGATTTAGCGATATTTGGAACTTCTGGAACTACCCCTATAGCTTGGAGTTATAGCGGGTGTGATTTAGTTGGAAATAATACTTTGACTACTGGAACTTGGTATAATATGATTGCAACTTATAATGGGTCTAGAAAAAATCTGTATATTAATGGTGCAATTGTAGCTAATTGTACTGCAACTCTTTCTTTAGTTAGTACGGCGGTTAAAGGAGGAGAATATACTTTATCTGGAGGATGGACAGATTATTCTGGATATCAGGATGAATTACTTATCTTTAATAGAACTCTTACTGCTTCTGAAATTGCTTCTTTGTCATCTAGTAATCCTAAGACTTTGAGCTTTGTTAGTTCTTTAGATTCTCCAGTATATCTGATGACTTCAAACGCAACTGGGACTGGATTTAATTTCACTAATACTTCTATTCCTGACGGAGTATATACTGTGAAATTTTTTGCTAATGATACTTATGGAAATATTAATTCAACAGTCGCAGCAATAAACTTTACTGTTGATACTGTTGCTCCTAATGTTACCGTTGTTAATCCATTGAATCAGAATTATTCTACTTCAGTGATTAATTTCAATGTGACTACTTCGGAGAATGCTACTTGTAATTATACTATTACTTCTGGGGCTACTAATTATACTATGACTGGAAATGCAACTGGAACTGGATTTGGAGCTGTTAATTCGAGTGTGCCTGATGGGCAGTATACCGTTAGATATTATTGTGCGGATATTGCTGGGAATTTGAATTCATCTGTTACTCGAGCGTTTGGAATAGATACAGTTGCTCCTAACGTTGCAATACTTAGTCCAGCTAATCAGAATTATTCTACTTCTGTAATTAACTTTAATGTGACTACTAATGAAAATTCAACTTGTAATTATACTCTTAACGAAGGAGTTACTAATTATACTATGACTGGAAATGCAACTGGAATAGGATTTAATGCAACTAATTCTTCAGTTCCTGTTGGACAATATACAGTCAGATATTATTGTGCAGATATTTTAGGTAATTTAAATGATGGCGCAACGAGAGAATTTGGAGTTCTTTCATCTACAATAAGTAGTTGTGGCTCTTACGGAACTTTGGGAGCGTATACTCTAAGTCAGAATATCTCAGGTACTGGAACGTGTATTACTTTAGAAGATTATAACAATATTGAAATTAATTGTCAAGGATATACTATAACTTATGGTACTTCTGCTGGAGCAACGGTGCATGGAATTTATGGTTCTTTTGCTTCAGTTAAGAATAATATTACCATTAAGAATTGTAATATCGTTAGAACAAATACCAGTACTGCAGGTTCTGGAATTTATGCTATAAGAATAAATGCTTCAACTATATTTAATAATACTATAAATGTAACTGGTAGTTCTGCAATTTCTGGAATAAATATTGGAACTACTTCAGGTAATTTGAATATCTCTAATAATACTATTTATACTGGGGCTAGTGGAGCAGGAACTGCTGCAATTCTTACTTCTACCAGTGACGTGGCTGGATTGTATATTGGGAGTAATCAGATTCTTTCAGGATATAATGGGGGAACTTCTGGATTTGATGGAATTTCTATTACTGCTGGATATGGTGCTGTTGTTGAATATAATAATATAAGTGTTTATGGCAGCGGAAGTAATAAGGGGATGTATGCTACTGGAACGTCTAATGCTAATTTTACAAGTAATACTTTGAGTATTTCTACTTCTGCTGCTGATCATTATGGAATTGATATTGCAGGGGTTTCTGATGGAACGAGATTAGTAAATAATACTATTAGTTTAGTAGGAACTTCTACACAAAGAGGCATAAACTTAGGTTCAAATAGTATTTCTGTTATTAATAATAGTATTACGATGTTTGCTACTTCAGCACCGTATGGGATTAGTAATTTGGCTACTTATGATAATGCATATATTTATGGAAATAATGTAACTGTAAATGGGACTAATGATGCTCATGCAATGATGATTGCAGGTTTTGTAGATAATCTCTGGATTGAAAATAATAATTTTAAGACTAGTGGAACAACTAGGACGACTGCTACAAATGGACCAGATGTTGTTCAATTAGTTTCTTCTGCTTCTGGAGGATATATTACTAATATTACTTTTAAGAATAATATAATTAATCTTAGCGGAAAAGGAAGTGCTATAGAAATGGCAGGGTCGGGTGATTTTCCATATGATATTTATTTTATTAATAATAATATTCCTCGAGGAGAATATCTTTATTTGTCAGTTCAAGATGATTATACTGGCTTGTATTTTTATGATCAGGATATTCCTGGAAATTATTCTTTTGCTGGGGCAGGTAGTACTGTGCGAGTAGAGAATACTAGTTCTGGGAGAATTTATTTTCTTAATTATTTAACTGGAACGGGAGATAATTTCAGTTCAGATATTGTTATAGGAAATAATAGTGCGTATGTTAATTCAGCTCAAACTGGGCTTAATACAAGTGCGAATGTTTCTCTTTACGGATTAAGAACTGACTTTTCTGATCCTAAGATACTTCGAAATGGAGTTCTTTGTACTACTTGTTATAACTTTACTTCTCTTAATGCTGGGAATGTTTCATTTAATGTGACTGGATGGAGTAATTATAGTATTGGGGATATTTCAATAGTTCCTCCAGTTGTGGTATCGGTTATATTAAATTCATCTGATGGTTTGAATAGAACAAATGAGAGTTTGAGTTGTTATACTAATATAACTTCTAATCAAGCTACGGTTTATGCTAATTATACTTGGTATAAGAATGGAACTGTTAATTTATCTGGACAGAGTGCAGGATTTACTCAAGGAACTTTAGGTTTGGTTTCTGTGCTTGGTGCGGGGAATACTACTAAGGGAGATAATTGGACGTGCAGTGTAAAAGCTTATGATGGGGTATCTTATAGTGATAATTGGACTAATGCTTCTTTAGTAATTTTAAATAGCCTTCCAGTTGTAACTCTTATTTCTCCTACTGATAAAAATTCAACTACAAATAGAGCTCAAGAGTTTACTTGGAGTGCGTCTGATTTGGATGGAGATAGTTTAGGATATCAGATTACTCTTAATTCATCTTCTTATATGGGTTCTCCACCTGTGGCTTGTAGTGAAAATATTTTGACTATTACTTCTTCATCTAGTTTCACTCCTTCTAGTGATTTAAGCTGTTTGTATGATAATGGATATGTTTACAATTGGAGCGTTAGAGCAAATGATAGTGAGGGTTATGGTGCTTGGAGTGGAATATGGAGTGTTAATATTACTGCAAGTCTCGCGATTAGTTTTGTTAATTCAAATGTGGCGTTTGGAGTATTATCTTTATTAGAATATAATGATACAACTAGTAATAATCCTACTCCGTTCATTATTCAGAATGATGGAAATGTTTTTGTTAATACTTCTTTGAATGGTACCTCTTTGTGGGAAAATACACCAAATCCAAGTAGATATTTCAAGTTTAAGATTGATAATAATACTTTTAGTGGACCAAATGAATTGGGAGCATTTAATTGGGCGAATTCATTAACTAGTTGGACAAATGTTTCAACTTCATTAACTACTGCGATAACTTCTCTTAATTATTCAGATGCCAAGGATAGTGCGGAGATAGACATTTATGTTGAAGTGCCTTCAGGGGAATCTTCAGGAAGTAAATCATCAATTATCACATTCAATTCAATATTGGGAGAATAAATGGAAATAACAAAGAAACATATATATGCGATAGACTTTGCAATTATAGTTGGAACTTTGATTGTTTTATTTACTTTGGTAATTTATATGAGGCCTATGGTTATTTCTCCATTGGATAATTTGGAAACTACAAATAATTCTATGCTTTTCTCATTTGAAAAGGGGAATATAATTTATCTTGATGATAATATTGAATTTACTTCTCCTGAAAAAATATCCGCAGAAAATAATTTAATTATTAATTTAAAGCCGGGAGTTTATTATTGGAAAGTTGAGGGAGTTGTTAAGAGTGAAACAAGAACTCTAACAATAAAATCGGAAATAGACTTGAGATTGAGAGAAGCGGGGGAGTTTTATGAAGTGGTTAACTCAGGAAATACTAGACTGAAGGTTGATATCTATAATAATAACACTCTTGTTGGTAATGTTATTTTAGAAAGTGATGAGAGTGCGAACGTTTCAGGGACTAAATTTGTGGGGGCTCAAGATGAATAAATTATTATTTAGTATTTTGTTTGTGTTGTTATTGGCGTCGAATGTTTATGCTTTAGGAATAACTCCTGCAAGAGCACCTGTAGATTATTCTGCTGGTTTAGAGAAGGATATTGTATTTACAGTTATAAATTCAGAACATAAGGATATGGATTTGAGTATTTCTGTGCAGGGAGAGATGAGCAGTGGAGTTATACTGGAAAAAGATAGAGTGCATGTAAGTGCAGATGATGGTGAAATTAAAGTGAATGCTAAATTTAAAGTTCCAGAGGGATTAACTCCTGGAAAACATGATGCGAATATTGTATTTTCACAAATTCCTGAAAGTCAAGGGAGCTCGGGAGGAGCGTCTGTCCAAGCAGTATTAGCAGTCACTTCACAGATTTCTCTTTATGTTCCATATCCTGGAAAATATCTAGAGGGAGAATTAAAGGTTTCTGGAACTGGAAAGGAAAAAACCTTTGTAATTAGTATGCTTAATAGAGGTAAAGATAATATCGGGAAAGTTTCTGCTTCAATTCATATTTATGATTCTTCTGAGAAAGAAGTTAGAGTGTTAAAGACTAATGAGATTTCTTTGAATTCTCCAGGTAGTGGGGAAGTTAATGCTTTGTGGAATTCAGATGTTCCCGAGGGTAAATATCATGCAAAGGCAGTTGTTAATTATGATGGGCAGGAAATTTTATTTGAAAGTCCATTTGAAGTTGGAGAACTTGTTTTAGATTTACAACAAATAGTTGTTAAAGATTTTACTTTAGGAGGGATTGCTAAGTTTGATATGATTGTGATGAATAAATGGAATGAACCAATTACTCAAGCATATGCTGAGATGAGGGTGTATGATGATAACATGAAGGAGATTGTTAGTATGAAATCTTCAACTTATGATATTCCTGCAGGAATGCAAACTACTATGAATTATTATTGGGATACTAAGGGTGTTTCTGAAGGATTATATAATTCAAATATAATTTTGTATTATTCAGGAAAGAAAACACAGCAGGATCTTAAGTTGGATGTTAAGAGTGATAGAATTGATGTAACTGGATTGGGTTATGTTATTTCTTCAGAAACTAGTTCGGGAAGCGGAGGAATGATTAATATTCTTATAATTGTTGTTGTGATATTAGTTTTAATCAATGTTTTATGGTTTTTGGCTTGGAGAAAAAAGAAAGTTGGGCAATTGAAGAGCTAATTTTACTAAAAAAATGCTTTTTTGACGGAAATATTTATAAAGGAGTTATTGTAATGTATGATATGGTTAAAAAGAATGTGGCGATGATTTTACTTGTTATTGCAGTAATTTTGGTTGGAGTTTGTATTTATACTTATTTTTATGGGGCTGAGAAGATTTCTTCTGATGACTTAGGGGCATCACAGGAAGGTAGTTCTGGTGGTGGGCAAGTTGGAATTGTTATATTACCTCCGGAGGTAGAGGATAGAGGAAATGGCAGTGGTTAAGAAAGTGAATGAGGTGTCTGAGAATGAGTGGTATAGTTATGTTGCTTATATTTCTATGGTAGTTATTGTTTTAGCAGTTATTTATTTGGGTTTGGGTTCTCAAGTTATTACTGGGAATGCTACTTTTAATACGACTCAAGGAACTGTAAATGTTAGTATTAATAATCTAACTGCTATTAATTTTACGGCTAATAATATTAATTTTGGAGCTGGTGGAGTAACTATAGGTACTTCTACTGCTTATCTTTATTCAAATAATGGAACTACCACGGGGGGGTCTTGGAGTTTTTCTGCGCAGAATCTTACTTTAGAAAATATAGGTAATAATAATCTTACTATGGTAAATGTATCCTTTGGAAAGACTGCGGATACTCTCATTGGAGGAGCGGGCGCATTATATCAGTTTATGTATAATGATGCTGAGGCTGGAAGTTGTACTGGAGGTACTGTTACTGCTAATACTTGGACTAATACACTTACTACTAATCAGACGATTTGTACTCTTTTCCCTGCAACTGATACTAGCGATAGCATTTATATTAGTATTAAGTTAGGAATACCTTCTGCTTCAGCTTATACAGGTTCTTTAGGAGATGTTGTAACTGTTACAGTTATGACTTAGTGAGGGGAAAAACTATAAAAAGGGAGTATTGGTTTTATTAGGATGGTGAGATATTTTAGAATTGTTTTTTGCTCTTTGCTCTTTGCTCTTATGATTTTACCTGCGGTTTATGCCGGCTCTTTAGGTATGAGTCCTTCCAATTTTAGGTTTGATTTTAAACCTGGACTGGAAGAAATGATTACTATTAAAGTAGGAGATTCTGATTTAAATCAACTTATTAGTATTTCTGTTTCGGGAGATTTAAGTCAATATGTAAATGTAAGTGCTACTAGTTTTGTAGGAACTGGAGAATTAAAGGTAAAATTAAAACTTCCAAAGAGTATTGATAAACCTGGAAAACATAGGATACTTATTGGAGCTACTGAAAATTTCGTTTCTGAAGGGAAAGAAATGTTTGGAGGGGCGTCTTCAGTTTTAGTTCCTATAGATATAATTGTTCCTTATCCAGGCAGATATCTGGAAGCAGAATTTAATATATTCAATGCAAATGAAAATGAGGACATCCCTTATAATTTAATAATTAATAATCTTGGAGTACAGGATGTAAATTTTAGTTACGAGGTTGCTATTTTTAGTAATGTTTCTACTTCTCCATTAATTAGTTTTGGGAATTTGTCTTATCTAGAGTCGACACAGGGAATTTTAATTTCAGATTTTATAAAAAATTCTAGTTTGAAACCCGGAAATTATATGGGATTTGCTAAGATAAATTATGGGTCCGAGATTAATCTTAATAGTAGTTTTAGAATAGGAACTTTTATTATTAATATAACTGATTATGATTATCAATTTATTGCTGGAAAAATTAATCCTTTTTCTATTCATACTAGTAGTTTGTGGAATTCTAAAATAAATGAGGTATATATGGAAGTTTCAGTTGTAGCTCCAGAGATTATTAAAGATTATTTTAAGAGTTCAAGTTATTCATTTGAACCTTTAGAGGAAAAGAATCTTACTGGTTATATAGATGCTACAAATATTAGTGTTGGAAGATATGTAGGTAATATACTTCTTAATTACGATGGAAAATCAACTAGTAAATTAGTAGCATTTTATTTTGTTGAACCTGAAATTACTGAAGCGGAGAAATTATTACACATTGCTGAAGGGGTTATTGTTTTATTGGGTTGTGTAACTTTATTTTTGTTGACAAAAATGTTTATTAATCGAAGAAATATGAGGAATGTTAAATGAAAGCTAAGAAAATTATTTTTTTTGTAGGTTTAGGTTTATTATTTGTTTTAGTGTTATTCTTCATTTTTATTAATTTTAATACTCTTCAAAAACAAGAGTATGATACTACTTTTGAAATCGGAGAAACTTCAGGTTTTGATTTGAATACTAGTGCTTTGACTTTTGGAAGAATATCCTTTAATTCTTCTTCAACTAGGTCTATTTTAGTTAGGAATGATTTTGCTATTCCTGTTTTTGTTTCATTATATATCTCTGGAAATATCTCTAAATTAATTTCTATTTCTGAAAATGATTTTCGACTCGTTCCAGGGGAAAATAAATCAATTGAATTTAAGGCATATTCTAATGCAGATTTAGGGAAATATACTGGCAAGGTCACTTTAGTTGTAAAAAGATATGAGGGTTTGTTTAATGGAAAATTATGAATATTATTTTATTATAGTTTTTTTAATGGGAATTATTTTAATGGTTTTTATTCCTTATTCTACAGTTGGAAGGGCAATAGGAACGGCAGAGGGAACATTAAATGTTACTATTGAGACTACGACTAGTCTTAATTTTACGGTAAATCTTGTTAATTTCGGTAGTGGAAGTGTAGCTCTTGGACATAGTAATGCTACACTGGATACTTTAGGTAATGTTATTGATGGGAATTGGACTCCTGTAACGGATGGGTTTACTTTGGAGAATATTGGTAATACTAATCTTTCAGTTTATATAAAATCTGATAGCGATGCAGATATTTTTTTGGGTGGAACGAATCCAGCATATTATTATATGATGAGTAATCTTGAGTTGAATAGTTGTTCTAATGAGTCTTTACCTTTTTCTTCTTGGACTTCAGTGAACACTACGGGTTATGGTGATAAAGTGTGTAATGAGTTTCAACCTGTTTTAACTAATAATAGTCTTAGACTTGATTTGAAATTAGTTATTCCTTCTGATGCTTTGCTGGGAGAAAGAACTGATACGTTTACAGCTACTGGAATAAGTTCCTAAATTATTCTAATAATGTTTATATAGTTATTTTTCTATTGAAGTTTAATCAATATTGTGGTGATTTTCATGAAAAAAGGAGCATTTATTTTGATAGGAGTATTTGTAATGTTATTTGTAATTTTTTTTAATATTTCTGCTTTAGAACAGAATCAGGCGGAAGTTAGGTTTACTAATTTGGGGCAGCCAATTACAATAATTGAACCTCAAAATATAACATATAATTTTAATATCGGAGAGAATTATAGCATTTTCATTAATGCGAGTTCTTCTTTTAATCTTAGTTTTTGGAGGTATACTTTATTTGATGTTACTCATGGAGTTGAAAAGGCGGGGACTTTTTCTATAGGTAATAATAATGCTTCTGCAGTAAGTGGATTTATGGATGCTTATAGATGGAGTAATAAGTTTACTATTTTTGGAAAGGATGTTAATAATCAAGAGTATAATAAATCAGTATTCTTTTTTGTTAATATTTCAAATTCTGCTCCGATTATAGAGAATTATTCAGAGCAAATCTTCGTGTGTGAGAATACATCTCTTAAGGCATATTTTACTTCTTACGATGTTGATGAAAATGCTATGAGTGTTTCTATTTATCCGTTATCTCCATTTTATATTACTCCTTTTGTTTCTATAGGATATACTAGATTAGTAGCAGAGATTTATTCTGGAATTTTGGGAAAGAGCAGAGTGGGCAATTATCAGAGAACTATAAGTGTTAGTGATGGACAATATTCAGATTCAAAATCAATCAATATTACAGTTATAGGGATAAATAATCCTCCAGTTATTCAGAATTTAGGAGTTCAGACGGTTTGGTTAGTAGGTGCTAATAGCATGTTTAATAAAACTCTCCAGGTAACTGATTTGGAGGATGGAAATCAGGATTTAGGTAATCTAAATTTAACCATTAATTTTTCTGGAAGAAGATTATTTGAAATTAATTCTAGTGGGGAAATGTATTATATTCCTATTGAGAGCGATATCGGAGTTCACAATATTACGGTTTGTGCAGAAGATAATGGATTGAGTTCGGTTCATCAAAATATTAGTTTATGTAATAAAACTGGAGAGAAAATTAAAACTTGTAATAATTTTAGTTTAACTGTGACAAATGAGAATAGAGCACCAACAATAACTTCTTATTTTCCTAGTAATTTATTTTTAAGTGTTAATGGGGAGGAATCTATCTTGTTTAATATTACTAAATATGACCCTGATTTTACTATTCCAGATTCTTATTGGTATGTTGATGGAGTTTTAACTAATTATTATTCTGGTAGTTCTAATGATACCTTTAATTATTTATTTGGTTGCGGAGTTTTTGGGAATCATACTATAAAAGTAGAAATAACTGATGGTGCTTTAAATGATTCTTTGACTTGGAATGTAGGTGTTTCTCTTATTTCTTGTTCAGTTCCTGAATCTAGTGGCGGGGGAGGAGGTGGTGGAGGCGGAGGAGCATCTTGTGAGGCTAAGTTTGCATGTGATGAGTGGGCAGTATGTCAGAATGCTGAAGAGTCGCTTACTAATGGAATTATTTCTGGAGAAGATTATAGAGTTATTAAAGAGAAATGTAATAATTTAGGATATAATGATAATAATTGTGGATTTCAACTTAGATATTGCACTGATTTAAATAATTGTACTAGAGTATTGCCTTCTGGTTCAAGTTTAAATGAGTGTTTTTTTACGGTTAATCCTAGTTGTAATGATGGAATAAAGAATTGCCACGATACTGGATGTGAATTATTAGTTGATTGCGGAGGGCCTTGTTCAATTTGTCCTACTTGTTCAGATGGGTTGCTTAATCAGAATGAGCAAGATGTTGATTGCGGAGGGCCTTGTCCATTTAGTTGTAAAAAAGTCGAAAGTTCAAATTTATGGACTGTGTTCTTATCGTTTTTGAATAGTAGTCCAGGTATTCAGATTGTTTTGGCAGGATTAATTTTAGTTGTAGTGATACTAATTATTTACTTAATTAGAAGGATATCGTTAATTAAACAGGAGAAAAAGAGATTGATATATAGATATTTCAAAAACAAAGATGAATAAAAATAAAATTAGTTGTTGTAATGAAAGAATGGGTTTTAGGTATTTAGGTATTTTTGTTTTTGTTTTGATATTTTTTACTGGAATTGCGTGGGCGATTGATTGGATAGGTACTCCTTGGACTACAACTACTCAAGGAACTGAAGATGGTAGTCCTTCAGTTAGTTTTAATTTAAGTCAGTATATCTCTTATACTGCTGGAGAACTTCCTTTAAGTTTTATGTTTGGTGCTGATCAAAATATCTCTTCTTCTCTTTACGGTTCAAAGGTAACTTCCTTTTATTCTTGGATAACATTGAATTCTTCTAGTGGGATACTAACTATTAATTCAACAAATGATAATCAAACGGGAGAATTTAATATTTCTTTAGTTACTTATGAAATTGGAGGGACTAGTGTTGCTGCTAAAGTATTTCCTTTTTTGATAAATGCAACTAACGATGTTCCTAATTTTACTCTTGTAAGTAATTATACTATGAGTGTGATGAGCACGAATAATACCAATTCATTTAATTTAACTGGAAGTGATGAAGAACAGCATTATCCTCTTAGTTATAATATAAGTTTTAATTCATGTTCTTTGGCGGCTTGGAGTTCTAGAATTGGAACTTCTAATAATTGTAATCTTTCTTATCTTATAACTGGTTCAAGTAATATTACTTCGGTATTGAATATAACTGATTATGGGGGCAATGATATTGGAACTTATAATGTAACTATTTGTGCAAAGGAAAATGTTAATTCTGTAGCTTTACCTACTTATCGGGATTCTAGTTATAACACTAATAGGTCAGTTTGTAAGAATACTACTTTGATTGTTGAAAGAGCATTGTCGATAAATGTTTCTAATTGTTCTAATAGTATTCTTAATGAAAGTGTTGCTTTTAGTTGTTATGTTAATGTAACTACTAAGGGTGAAATCGATTCTTTGCTTGCTTGGAGTAATTCTACTTTAAGAAACACTGGAGCAGGACTTTCGAATTCAAGTTGGTTTTTTCTTAGTAACTCTTCTAGTTCAAGTAACTATTCTCAGTCATATTATATTGCTGTAACTCCTCAGAAGACCGAGATTGGAAATTTAACTGTAAATTTTACAGTTAGAGATATTACTACTGGTGAAAATTCTTCTTCTTTGATTTATATTTATGTTAATAGAACTACAAATTCTGTTCCAGTTATAACTTCCATAAGTAATGTCGTTACTTCAGTAGATTTACCTACTAATATTTCTTTTAATGTTTCAGATAATGATTTATTAATTCCTGATAAGGCGTTATATAATGAAAGTGCGAATATTACTTGGAGTATACTTAATGTTTCAGATAATAGTCAAGTATTAAGTTTAAGTGATTTTGATATTTTAAGCTCTGGAACGGGATTGGGAGTAATTAGTAATTTGACGAGGGCTAGAATTGAGTTTACTGCGAGTTCAATTGAATCGGGGAATTATACTATTAATTTAAGTGTTCGTGATGAGGATGATGCTTTAGCGTATACTTTATTCAATATTAGTATCTTAAATAATCATCCTCCTTTATGGATTAATCCTATTCAAACTACTTTTATGGTAAATGAAACGCAAAATGTTTATCTTAATTTATCACTTAATGTTTCGGATGAGGATGAAGATATTCTTACTTTTTCTTATGTGTTGAATAATTCTTTTCCTTCTTTTAATTTAAATTCTTCTACAGGGATAATCAATTTTACAGGGAATGATTCGGATGTTGGGCAACATTTGGTTAATATTACGGTTAATGATGGATATTTAAGTAATGTTACTGAGTTTAATTTTACTATTCTAAATCTTAATGATAATTTGACGATTGAGTCTTTTTCGGATTATGGCTTTTTGAACTCAACTACAAATTCTAATACTACTGAAGATACTTTGACTAATATTACTCTTTGGATATATGATAACGATATTTTAATTCCTTCTGGGCAAAAAGCATTTTATAATGAGAGTTTTATGATTAATGTTACAATAGAAGGAGCTAATACTTCGCTGTTTAGTAGTTTTTCAAAAACTTCTGCATTTCCTGATTCTAGTTATCCGAATAAAACTGAATATATTGCAAATTTTACTCCTGGAAAAGCAGATGTGGGAAATTATAATATTACTATTAATGTAACAGACGCAAGTAATTATTCTAGCGTTTTGAGATTTAATATGACTGTATTAGAATTAAGTCATAATCCTACTTTAACTGCAGTGAGTAATCAAACTGCATCCATTTTACAAACGTTCAATTATAATTTTAGTGCATCAGATGTTGAAGATGGAAATTCAAGTATTTCTGGAAACACTAATTTTATATTTTATATAAATGATTCCTTAAGTTTAATTAATTTTAATTCAAGTTATTTTAATAATAATACTGGAGTTTTATCTGTTCTTTTCAATCAGACTCAAGCAGGAAATCATCTTATTTCTCTTACTGTTTCCGATAGTGATGGAATGAACGCTAGCACTACTTTTGGGTTGAAAGTTTACGATTATCCTAATGTTACTTATCCTTCTAATTTGACTTCCTATAACGCTACTGAAAATTCTTCAACTAATTTTATCTTTGCTATTAATCATACTGTTGCAGATTCTCTTAATTATTCTTTTTATTTGAATTCAGTTTTAATTAATGCTTCTTATTCAATTGCGAACGGGAGTAATATAACTTTTATATTTACTCCTAATTTTACTCAAGAGAGTTATGGTACGAATTCTAATTTGAGTTTGTTTGTTTATAATTCGGTTTATTCTGAATTAAACTCTACAGGTTTGTTTTACTTTAATATAAGTCATGCTAATTATCCTGTTGTGCTATATGCTAATATCTCAAATCAGAGTTCTTCTTCTAATTTGACTTTATCTCTTAAAGATTATTTTAGAGATTTTGATGCGGATGATGTTAATATAAATCAATCGATTAGATTTAATTATACTTTAGTTAATCTTTCTTCTGGAGCAATTTCTATTACTCAAAATAATTGGGTTAATGGTAGTAGCCCGAATATTACATTTAGTGCGAGTGCGTCTTCTTCTGCTATTTATTCAATTAGTGCATATGAATATAATGAAAGTAACGATTCTCAGATTATTAGAAATCTGTCAAGTAATAACTTTTCTGTTGATTTAAATGTTGAAGTGGTTTCTACTCCTTCTCCTTCTACTGGTGGGGGCGGTGGAGGAAGTTCGGATACAGTTAATACTATAAAGATTATAGTTTCTCCTCTGGAAGTTATAGAACAAGATGGATATTTTAGTATTCCTTTTCAGATAAAAAATACTGGGCAGGGGACTCTGAGCGGAATAAATCTTGATAGTCTTTTGGCTTTGAGCATACAGGGGGAAGTTAATATTAGTCTTTCTAAATTGTACATCGATTCTCTTTCTTCTGGAGAATCTGAAGAGGTAATTCTTTATATCTTTGCAGATACTAATAAATCTGGAAAATATTTAGTTACTTTATTTGCAAATGTTACTTCTCCTAAGATTTCTGATTGGGCAGATTTTTATTTAGAAATTATAGAACCTAAGCGGAAAGTTAAAGAGATAATCATATTTACGGAACAACTTATGGTAGATAATCCTGAATGTAGAGAGTTAAATGAGTTGCTCAATGAGGCTAAGAGTTTAATGGCAAATAATGATTTTGATGCTGCTTTCAATAAGGCACAAGAAGCAATTGATGGTTGTAGGAAAATAATGGCTCTAGATAGTAAGAGGAGTCTAACTCAAAATTTGTATGGGGATTACACTTATTATTTTCTTCTTACATTTTTAGTAATGGCTATGTTCTTAATCTATATTTTATACAAAAGAGCAAGGTTTAAAAGTAAATTTCCCCATAATATATGATGCGAAATAAAGAGCGTAGATATATTCCTGAAAGTGTTCTTCAAAAAACTTCAAGGGATATAGAAAAAATTGAGGAAGAGGTTTCTAAGGTTGTTATGGGTCAGAAAGATATAGTTCAACATATTATTCAGGCAATTTTATGTAATGGGCATATACTAATTGAAGGAGTACCTGGAGTTGCTAAGACTTTAATTGTTAGAGCTCTTGCGGCAGTTACCGGGTGCGATATGAAAAGAATTCAGTTTACTGTAGATTTGTTACCTAGCGATATAATTGGAATTAATAGCTATAATCCTTCTACTAAGGTGTTTAGTTTTAAAGAAGGACCTGTTTTTACTAATTTTCTTATAGCTGATGAAATAAATAGAAGTCCTCCAAAAACGCAGTCTGCTCTTCTTCAGGCAATGCAGGAAAAGGAAGTCTCTGTTGGAAATGATACTCATGACATAAAAAAACCTTTTTTAGTTATGGCAACTCAAAATCCAATTGAACAATCTGGGGTATATAATCTTCCAGAGGCAGAAGTGGATAGATTTTTATTTAAAATAAACATTGATTATCCTCAGTTTGCAGAGGAGATAAGTATTTTGGATACTAATATTACTATGCATAATTTTGATGATTATAACCTTAAGGAAGTGATTTCTCGAGTGGATATACTAAATTTGCAACAAAGGGTAAAAGAAGTTTTTAGTTCAAAGGAGATAAAAGACTATCTTGTAAAAATTGTTCATTTAACTAGAGATAAGAATAAATCTTATTCTAAGTATATAAGTTTGGGAGCTAGTCCTAGAGGAGCAATTGCATTACATATAGCTTCAAAGGCTAAAGCTTTAATGAGCGGAAGGGATTATGTTCTTCCGGAAGATGTAAATGCTGTTGCTAAGCCGGTTTTAAGGCATAGACTTATTTTAAATTATAAAGCTGAGGCAGAGAAGGTTACTCCAGACAAAGTCATAGAAGAGATATTAAATCATTTAAATCCAGCTTAAAATGGGAGTTAAATTACAATTAGATTATCCAGAGGCAATTTCTGAGTTTGAGAGAATATTAAGAAAATTTAATATGAAAAAGAAAATTTATAAGTTGTTATTTAGTGGAAGAGGATTGGAATTTGAGCAATTTAGGAATTTTGAAGATTCCGATGATGCTTCAGGTATAGACTGGCCAGCTAGTTTGAGGGCAGATAAGCTTTTAATAAAACAATATGTGGAAGAGAAGGACATTAACTTTTATTTTGTTGTTGAGGTGAGTAAGAGTATGCTTTTTGGTTCTGGAAATAAACTTAAAGCAGAATATGCTGCAGATATTATTCTTTCTTTAACTGATTTAGTTTTTACTTCGCAGGATAAATCCGGACTTGTAATGTTCAATGATAAGGTTGTTAATTATGTTTCTCCAAAGAATTATAAGAAACAATTTTATTCTATGGAAGAATTATTGTCTAACATGGAAGGTTATGGCGGGGGAACTGATTTTAAAGGAGTAATAGACTTTTTACTTCAAATTATCAAGGGAAAGAATAATATGGTAGTTTTTATATCTGATTTTTTGCATATGCCTTCTAACATAGGTGCAGATTTTGATTTATTAACTAAAAAATCTGAAGTTATTGCTATTGCTGTGAGAGATTTATTAGATTTAGAATTGCCAAAGACTAGTAATTTGCTGGTTCTTAGAGATCCTATTTATGATGAGGCGTTGGTTGTGGATACTTCTATTGTAAAAAATTCTTATGAAGAAATTACTAGAAAACAAACGCAGGCAGTAAGAGAGGTTTTTAAAAATACAGAAATAGATTATCTTGAACTTAGAGCTGATTCTCCATTTGTTATTCCAATAATACAATTTTTACAACAGAGGGTTGGAGGGATTAATCATGGCCATCTTTTCTAATCTGGGAATTCAACTGATATTTGACTATCCTCAATTTATTATAGGTTTGGTATTGATTCCTATTTTTGTTTTTATTTATTTATTTGGAATGTTTTACAAAAATAAGAGAACTATTGATTTTCCAAATTTTGAAGCACTTAGAAGAACTGGATTAACTGAAGTCCATTCTAGAAATACATTTTATCTTTATATGTTCATGGTTATTATTCTTTGTTTAGTATTATCTTTGGCAGGAACAAGAATTAGTTTTAATTCAAATAGTGGAGATTATTCTTATGTTTTAGCAGTGGATAATTCGGATAGCATGAGAGCTAAAGATCTTGAACCTGATAGATTATCTGTTTCAAAAATTGCTGCTAAGAATTTTATAAGTAATCTTCCTATGGGGGTTAAGGTAGGAGTCATTACTTTTTCTGGAGATGTAAAAATTGTTTCTTCGCTGGACAATTATAAATTGGGACATTTAGGAAAGATAGACAGTATTGATTTTAGTGATGTTGCAGGTACTAATATTAGAGATGCTGTTCTCCTCGGGGGAGAACTTTTGAAAAAGGAAAAAGCCAAGTCCATAATTATTATCAGTGATGGACAAATTAATTTAGGTAATTTGAGTGAGACTATAGAATATGCACAAGACAATAGTCTAGTTATTAATACTATTGCAATTGGGACGGTTTCGGGAGGAGATACAGGTTATGGATTTATTTCTAAAACTGATGAGTTGACTTTAAAATCTCTTGCTTTTAACACAAATGGGAGATTTTTTAGTGTGACTAATACTCGAGAGATGAATATTTCTTTTGATGAAATGTTAAGTAATTCTGCTGGACGTATTGAAATAAATATTTCATACTATTTATTGATGTTAACTATTATTCTCATAACTTTATATTGGGTGCTTTATAATTTTCGCTTTAGAAACTTTCCTTAAGTATATTTGGTATAAGCAGGTAAAATATATTTTGGGAGTTATTTGATGTTTGATTTGAAGATTATTTATTATTATCCGTAATACCCCATAGCTTGCTGTTGGGATAAAGCAAAGCAGGGATAGAATTTAGAAATAAAATAATTTAAGAGAAATAATTATCTGATGTATGATGAAGTTAAGTTGTTGCATAAGCTAACAAGGTTTTATTCTTTTGATGCCCCACTTCGTCTGCAGACGGATTTGTTCTCAGGCAAAAGCTTGCGGTGGGGAGCTTCACTTGCTGACTTGACTTTGCCGCATAAGAAAAATAAAAATATATTACTCATAAAGTTTTGACACTTGGCTCTTTTTCTGGATTTTTTAGCATATTTTGAGTCAAAAGTTAACAATTTTTTGAAAAAATAGCATAAAAATAGCTCTTTTCGGAGGAAATCCAAGTAAAAATAGGTATCTTATTCAACAATTTATCCATCTGTCAAACTAATTCAAATTTTTTTGAGTGAACTTATAAGTTTACACGGGAAATCGACTAAAATTATCTGTCAAACTAATTCAAGTAATTTTGAGTAATTCTCATAAAAGCAATAATTGGAATAGTTTATTCAACAGGCGAAGTCAAGTTACTGAAGATTATTTTATGGGATTGGTAATAAGTATTATTGAATTGTATATTTGTGTGGAGTTGCTCCGCAGGTCATTAACTTGTACAGAATTAGATATTTGTAGTGCGTTGTCTTGCAGGGCATTAAAGGGTTACTTTTTTTTAGTTTGATTTGAGTAATATAATTTAATAATTTTATCATACAGGTTATTCATTTTTCCTAAGATTCTTGGATCTTTTATGGGATATTTTTTTTGAATTTTTTCTAGTTTTGAAAAAGATCTTTCTGCTTCTTTATGATTCTTATTTTTAACATGTTCTTTAGATTTATTAATTATATCGATTACTTCTTTATGTATCTTTTTTTGCATTTTTAGATTTATCTTCATTTTTTTCATGTCTAATTCGTTCAATGGAATATTTTTTATTGAAACTTTAAGAAGAGAAATCATTTTTTTCATTGTTTTTTCATCCATATCCATATCTTTGTAATAATACTTAAGCATTAATTCAGAGAATTCTTTTTGTTCTGGCATTTTTACTTTTTCAAAGAATGTAATTATCTCAGAATAAGGGGCATTTAAGTCTAGTTCATAGTAATCATTAAACAATTTTTTAGAAATTGTCCTTATTTTATCCATTTTTTTCTCTAAATCTTTTATCTTTTCTAATTCAGAAACTTTATGTAAGTAATACTCAATTATCTTTTTTTTATTGTCTAGAGTTAGGAGTTCTCGTTTATTTAGTCTTTCTATTAAGTAAAGAATTACTAATAAGACTATAGCTAAGGTTATAATTACAATTATTGCGGTTTGAATTTCCATTTTTCTCTTTTAATATCTTATATCTCGGGGAGTATAAAAAGCTTTTTAGTCGCTTAGAGAGGGATTTTTTGGATGCCCGTTAGTCAATTAATTTTATTATCGCTGAAGAGATAGAAACTATTATAAATGTAGTATTATTCTATATTTTATGAGGAAAGAGGGCAAGAGTATGTTTGTGAGAAATGGGTTTTTGATTGCTATTTCATTTATTTTTTTATTGAGTTTTGTGTCGGCAGAGTTTGATTTAACTATTACTTCTAGTGTTGCCGGGGCAGGTGGGCAGAGTGATTTAGTTATAGATACTAGTTCTTTGGCTAGTTCTGGAGTTGATGGATTTGATTTACAAGTTCCTAGTCTTCCTGAAAGTAGTCCATCGTTGATATCTTCAGTTGTTGGAACTTCTTTGGTTATAGATAGTTCAAATGTAGATGCAAGAACTTTAAATTTAAGTTATGGACCAATTACTTCAGCAAGTACTTTAGTATTAGATTCTGCAGCGTTTAGTTCAAGTTATTCAGTAAGTTTACAAAGTTGTGGAAGTGATACTACTTATACTTCATGTGGGGCGAGTACTACTTTATTAAGTGGAGGAGATTCTTTAACTTATTCTTTGGGTGTAGGAGATATCGTTGCAGGATATAGATATTTTAAGATGAGTGTTAGTTTGACTAGTATAACTGTGGATGTAAGTGATTCTGGAGATTCTAGTGGCGGAGGCGGAGGTGGAGGCGGAGAGGCATTGTTGGAATTGATTGCTCCTATTGTTTCTTCTTTAAATGTTAATGAGAGTGCTGGAGTTACAGAACAAATTAGATTCAAATATTCTGGAAATGTACACCATGTTTCTATACAAAGCATACGAGAAGGAGAAGCAGATATTGTTGTTCAGAGTGTACCTCAAAGGGCAACATTACTATTAGGTGAAAAGAAAAATTTTGATATTAATGAAGATGGAGTTGATGATGTTTCTATTAAATTATCGAGTGTAGATATAGATAGCCAAAGAATAGTTTTGGAAATTGCTCCTTTGAAATCTAATCTAGATTTAAGTGTAGATGTTTCTTCTTTAGTGTTTAATACTATTATTGAAAAAGATTATGAAAAAGAAGTTTTGATTACTAATAATGGTGCGCAGGATTTAGAATTGAGTATAGTTATAGATGGTCTTGAGGGTTCTTTGAAGTCTAATGAGAATAAAATAAGTTTGAAATCTGGAGAATCTAAGAATGTGATGTTTGAAGCTAATACCAGAAGAAAGTCGGTGTTAAATGGAAAAATTTTATTTAAGTATGGGAATCAAGTAGCTTTGGAGATTCCAGTAATTATTAATGTGAGAAGTGCTAATTTTTTGTTTGATGTTGTTCTTAATGTTCCTGCGGGATTCAAGTTGATTAGTCCCGGAGAGACTTTGAGAACAGAAGTTAATTTGATTGAGGTAGAAAATCAGATAGAGAATGTGGATGTTGTTGCTACCTATGTTATAAAAGATTATTATGGAAATGAGTATCTTAAGGATAGTGAGACTTTTGCAGTGAGTGGAAGTAAAAGTTACGTAAAAGAATTTGATACTTCTAAGTTACCAAATGGGAAGTATGTTGTTGGACTGGAAATTGTTTATCCTGGAGCTTTTGCAATATCTAGTTCTGAATTTGAAGTTGGAAAAAATACTATAAATAATACTATTTTGTTTATTCTGGTAGTTGTTGTTATTTTAGTTAGTTTAGTGGGGTTGGGAGTCTGGAATAGAAATAGAACTAGCGTAATTAGCTCAAAGGTAAACAGACGTAAGGTTTAAAATAATATGAAACTATGTGATAAAATGAAGGGGATGATTAACGGGGTTTTAGTATTAGTTATTATAGTATGGTTAACTTCTTTGGGAGTTGCTCAAGGAGAAGTTTCAGAGACTTTTGATTTGAATAGTTTGGTTATGAAGTCTACTCTTAAACAAGATAGTTCAGTTACTAAGGTGTTAACTATCAATAAAGGAAATGGACAGCAAATTAATCTTGAAGTTGTTGGTTTGACTGGAATTAGTTTAAGTGAAGGTAGTTTTATTTTGAATGATGTTAAGAATGTAAACGTTAAATTTGATTCTTATGGACTAGCTGATGGAGTTTATATAGGAAGTATCAAAGTGAGCGATAGTAAAAATTTTTATTATCTTCCTGTTATTTTAGAAGTAGAATCTGATGAAGTGTTATATGATGTTAATTTAGACATTCCTCCTGTTTATTCTTCGATTGCGCCTGGGGGTAAATTGATTGCACAGGTTAAGGTTTTCGATTTAACTTCTGGGGGAACTGGTGCAGGATTGGGAGTGAATTCAGTTGATATAGAGTATACTATTAAATCAGTTACTGGAGAGGTAATTAGTTCAGAATTGGATAATATAGTAGTCGATAAACAAAATCAAGTTACTAAGGCAATTACTTTTTCTAAAAATATTCCTAGTGGAGAATATGTATTTTCGGTAGTTGTAAAGTATAAGGGCAGTGTTGGAGTTTCTAGTTACTTGTTTAGCATAGGCAAGAAATCTGGAGAAAGTATTCTTACTGGATTATTTAATGGATTTTCTACTTCTGTTGTGGTCATTACTTTATTGGTTTTGGGTTTCTTTTTTAGTTTAATTTGGCTTTTTGTTTATGCTGTTAAAGATAGAGACAAGATGATCCTTGAAATGAAAGAACATATGGAAAATGATTATAAAAGAAGTTTAGATTTAATAAATAGACAGGAAAGAGCATTAAGAGCTAAGGGAATTCCTGAGAAGGAGATTGTGAAAGAGAAAATCAAGAAGATAAAGAAATTGGAGATTAAACATGTTCAGGCTAAGAAGCATGTTGAAAAATTGAAGCATACTAATAATAACGGGGGAATGGAAAAAAAGTTATTGGAATGGAAGAAGAGAGGATATAATACTCAAGGAATGGAATATAAGCTTTCTGGACTTAGTGTTGGAGAGATGAAGAAAATTATTAATGAATGGAAGGAGGAATACAAATAATCGAAGGGTATAAAAACTAGATTTATTATATAATGTTAAGATGGTGAAAAGTGAGGCGATAAAAAAGGAGTTTAATGAATTTGCTAAGAAGATTTCTGATTTGGAATCTTTAAGGCAGGAATTACATGGATTAGATTATTCTGGATTTGAAAAAGAAGCGAAGATAATTGAATCTCAGTTGCATGATGTTAAGGCACTTCCTCAAATACGAAGAGAATTAGATATCCTGAGAGAAAAAATTGCAAGAAAAGTTGTTTCTAATAATCCTGAGCTTGGAGGAGTTAAGAAAAAGATAAGGGAAATTGAAAAAGAGTTGGAGAAGAGGAGGAATGAAAAGGCGTTGAATAAATCTGAAATGGAAAATGTTAAGGATATTCCTAAACTTGAAGGGGAATTACATTCCTTGAATAGGAAAATGAGTGAGCATCTAGGGCATGCTAAGGTTAAAGTTGATTCTGGAGTTGGAGTTTTAGTGGATAGTAAGTTTGATGATTTTATTGAGGAGATTAAAGGAGAATTAAGCAATAGAGTTAAAGATAAGGAAGAGGCAATTAAACAGAGATTGACTAATGATTTGAATGAGAGAGAGCAGGTTTTTGCAGAGCATTATAAAGAATTGGTTAAGGAATATCATAATAAATATGCTGAAAGGGTAAAGAATGAGTTACATAAAGAAGTTAGAGAGAAATTTAATGAGGAATTAAATGAGAGGTTGAAGCAAGAAGAAAAAGAGATTATCTCTTCTTTAATTAAAGAAAATAATTTGAAATTAGCTAAGGAGAGAGAAGAGTTATTGGTTAAGTTAGATAAGGAGTATGCTAATAAGAGTGCTAAGTTAGAAAGAGAATCTGCTGATAAGTTGAAGAAAGAAGAGGCAAGGTTGAGTTCAAAGAGTTCTGCTTTTTCTGAAAAATTGAAAGAATTAGATGAAAAAGAGAAAGTTTTAGTTATTAAAAATGATAAAGATAGAAAGAAAATATTGGAAGAAAAAGCTATTTTGGATTCTACTCTTGCAAAGTTGAAAAGGGAAAAAGAAGAGAATTTACTTAGAGTAGAAGAGCAGTTAAGAAAGCATAAAGAATTTTTAGAAGATGCTCAAAAGGAGAAGAAAAAGATTGCTTCTGAAAAAAATAAGATTTCTGGAACTGAAATTATGCTGAAAGAGAAAAAGGAAAAATTAGAGAATGAGATTGCTGAGAGAAAAGTAAGATTTGAGATGATGTTAAAAGAGAAAAATAAGAATTTAGCAAAGAAAGTTCAAGAGGTTACAAGTAGTGTTGAAAGAATGTCTAACGAGAAAAATGAAAAACTTGAAAGAGAGATTATTGAAAAAAGAAAGAAGGCAGAAAAAGAAGCATTGATGATTGCGAATAAAGAAAAAAAGAAAGTTGAAAAGGAGATTATTGAGAATATTAAGAAAGAGAAAAAAGAATTTTTGGAGAAGGCGAAGAAGAAGGAAAAAGAAATCAGTTTGATGAAGAAAATTGTTTCTCAGGCAGAAAAGAAAGTTAAGGGTGAAAAGAGGATTGCTGTGCAGGAAATTTCGAAGAAACAAAGAGAGCTTAAAAATAAATTTGTAAGGTTGAAGAAATTGGAACAGAAACTTGGTAAAACCAAGGAAACAGAAAATAAGAAAATTGCTAGAAGTAAATTGAAGTTGGGGAGAATTATTACTAAATTGAATGTTCGTGGGCAGAGGGAAATAGAAAAGACGAAAATTAAAATAGAAAAACAGTTGGAGCAGTATAAACAGAGAGAAGATAATGAGTTTGGAAAGAGAGTTAATCTTGCAAAGCAACAGATTAAGAAAGAGATGCAAGAGAGATTTACTAAAGTTCAAGCTCAACAGAAAATACTTATGAATGCTGAAAAACAATCTTTTGCTTCTAAACTTAGGGCGGAATTAAGGAAAGAAGAAGAGCAGAAAGTTAAGCATTTGGTTTCTGTGAAGGAGAAGGAATTGAGGGCAGTGTTAGATAGTGAGTATAATTTGAAGTTGCAAGAGGAATTAAGAAAGAGAGAATCTGCATTACAAAGTAAGAAAGTCGAACTTGAGAAGCATATTATGGCTCAGGCAAGAAGATTGTTTAAGTAAGCAATTTTTTATTATTGTTTTTATTGGGGGGGAAAGATTTAAATATCTCCGTATCATTCTTGTATCATGGAAATAGAAGCAATGACTAGGAGATGGGGAAATTCAATTGTAGTAGTTATACCTGCAAATGTAGTTGAGAGTGGGAAGTTTAAGGAGAATGAAAAAGTGAAATTTAGGGTTGAAAAAAGTAGAAAATTGAAAGTTAAGCACGTTTTTGGATTATTAAAAGATTGGAAGAGGCCTACGGACGAAATAATTAAAGAGGCAAGAAAGGGATGGGATTAAATTATTTTTTTGATAGTTATGCAATTATAGAGATAGTAAAAAATAATCCTAAGTATCTGCCTTATTCAGAGGAAGATATTGTTTTGACGTTGTTTAATTTAGCCGAGGTTTATTGGTCAGCATTATTAGATTATGGGGAAGAAAGGGCGGATAAGATTTTTTCTGACTTTAGGGATAATATTGTAGAAGTAGATGATGAAACGCTTAAAGAAGCTATAAAATTTAGAAAAGAGCATAAAAAACAAGATCTTTCTTATACGGATTGTATTGGATATATTTATTCAAAACGTAATAATGTTAAATTTTTGACGGGAGATAGTCAATTTGAAAATTTCCCTTTTTTGGAATTTTTAACGAAGTAAATTATATTCTATTTTAAAATGGATTTTATGTGTAGAGATTTTATTTGATAAAAAGTTATTCGGTTTTGGGCTTTGGTGACTACGAAAAAAATAGCCTCAATAGTAAGTGAGGCGCGAAGCGCCGAACGCGCCCGACATAGGAGATTATAATATATGAAATTGGATTTAAAACGGCGGTTAATAGTTATTAACCGAAGAGAAAAGACAAGTTAGTTAATTAGGTTTTTGATAATAACAATCTTTAAATAGAATTTTAATTTTTACATGGGATGATAACATTGAGGAAAATATGATAGTTACATTTGCACACTGCACGAATTGCGTATTCGCTGGTATGCAAAACAGGAGAAATAAATGATAATCTGTTTTGCACATTACAAAGGTGGAACGGGGAAGACAACGAGTTGTTTGAGTGTTGCTGGATGGTTGGCTAAATATGGAAAAAGAGTTTTAGTTATTGATCTTGACCCTCAGGGGAATGCTACTTCTGGACTGGGAATTGATAAGAAAACTATTGATAAAAGTATGTTTGAAGTTATGAATAGAAAAAGTAATGGATTAATGAAAGCGGTTGTTCTTGAAACAGGAATTGATGGTTAAGGAAGCAATGGAATTGGGAGCTGAGGACTTTATTGTAAAGCCATTTGATGCTTCTAAGGTTGAATCGACTATAAAGAAGTTGTTGAAGTGAGATTTAAATCGGAAAGAAATCTTTGCATTTCTGCTGTGATTGGGCGTTTCATATTTTTAAATTCTTCAAGATTAAGGTTAGAAAGTTCTGAATAATACAAAAGTGTACTAAAATTGTGTTATGGTGGAGTATCTTAAGGATATTTCGTTCAACGGTAATGACAAGATTTATAAATACTATAAACTATAAGGTTTATAGCTATCAACCAAATGGAGATAAAGAATAATACTTTAGACAAGATATTAAGCAGGTTAATCAAAGAACCTTTTGTGGATCATAGTGCTACTTCTCTAGCAAAATCTTTAGGTATAACACGACAAGGTTTATGGAAAACATTAAATAAGTTATCTAAGGATAATCTAATTTCTCTTAAGTCTATAGCAAATACAAAAAAAAGTACATTAAACATAAAGCTAAATTATAAAAATCTTATAACTGAAAAAGTTATTTCTTTATTATTGACAAAAGAGTCTTTAAATTATGAGAGATGGAGATTTAATTTTACTGAAATTAGCGATTATTCTAAATTTATTATATTATTTGGTAGTATTCTTCATTCTCCAAAAGAAGCTAATGACATTGATCTACTTTTAGTAGTGGATGATAAAAAGGATTTTAATACGATAAATAAAATAATGTGGAAACTACAACAGACGCAAGTAAAGAAAATTCATTTTATCGCTCTTACAGAAAAAGAGTTAAAAGAGGAGTTTCAAATTAATAAAAATAAAGCTTATATCGATGCTTTTAAGAAAGGTATCGTTCTATTTGGTCAGGAGGATTATGTTAAATTTGTAGCAGGATTAAATAAAGAATGAAAATAGAACAAGAGCTAAAAGACTGTTTTAGGACAGCAGAGAAAAACGAGAAAGCAGGAACAAAGCATAAGGGTTTACTGGCAAGAAGCCCAAATCAAGAAGAAGCAAAGGGATATATAGAAAAAGCTAAGAGGGAGCTTGAGCTTTGCAGTCTTTATAAAGAAAAAGGGTTTGATTATAAATTACCTGAAGAATGGTTTTACATATTATATTATTGTGCAATTGCGATATTAGCTAAATTCGGAGTTGAATCGAGGAGCCAACGATATACTGCTCTCTTTCTTAAGTATGTTAAAGAGAAAGGCGTTATAGATTATGATAACGAGTTTATAGCGATGATTATAGTTCATGTAAAAAAAGGCGAAGTATCTCATGTTGATAAAAGAGAAGAAGCAAGGTATGGGCATTTAATTAAAATAGAAGGTATAGAAAAAGAGTATGAAGAAACGACCCAATTATGCAAGAGAGCTATATTTCAAGCAGAAGAAATAGTATTTTCAAATAAAGAGTTTAAGGTTCCTGACGAGCTTTTAGGGATGACTGAAAAATGAAAAAATTTGAGAATTTTTGCCTCTTAAACTCTAAAGGAGATTTAAGATGATAAAAGTATTAGTTGTAGATGATAGCAGTTTTTCAGTTAATTAAAAGAACGCAGGAAGAGAGATTCAAGCAGGGAACTATATCTGCGTTGGTTTACAATGTGAGAATGCAGAAATATAATGAAAAATTGGCTAAGATTAATGAAGAATTGCCTGTGATGGAAGAGTTGTTGAAGAGTTATAAATAACTTGATTTTGCGGTTACTTGCGGAAGATTTAAATATATCAAAATAGATATAATATTATATCAAAAAAGATATAACTATAATATGTTAACAAAAACACATGGAAAAATCTTAGAAGTATTTGTATCAAAGATAAATAAGAAGTTTAGTATAAATGAGATTGCTCTGCTTTTGGGAAAGCCTTACGCTTTAATTTATAATTCAATTCAAGAACTAATTAAGTTAGAATTTATTAATTCTGATGACAGAAAGTTATTGTCAATTAATTATTTTAATAACTTTGCTGAGCTTGCATATATTGAGTCGGGAAGAACTAAGGAAAGATTGAAAGGTGAAAAATCTGTTTCTTTGTTTATTAAGGATTGTTTGAAAGAGATTAATGAAGATTTTTTTACTTTTTTAATATTTGGTTCTTTTGTAGAAAAAAAGAGTTTTAATGATTTGGATGTTTTAATTATACTAGATAATTTTGATAAGATTGAAAAAAATGAAAAGATTATTAAAAATATTGCTTCAGACTTTTCATTTAAAGTGGATTTGCAGGTTATATCTAAAGAAAGTGTTCAGGAAATGCTTTCTAAGAAAGAGCAGAAAAATGTTATAAATGAGTCTTTAAATAAACATTTAATAGTTTTTGGAGGAGAGAACTATTACAAAATATTATCAAATGATAGAGGATAAACGGATAGAGGAAGCAAAGAGTAATGCTATCAAGAGTATAAATTCTGGAGTGATAGTGAAGACTAAAGAAAGTTCTTATGTCGATTTTTTTATTAAAAATGCAAAAGATTCTCTTGATTCTGCAAAAATATTATTTGAATCTTCTATTAACGAAAAAACAAAAGTTGCTTTAGGAATGCCTAAATTTAATGGTTTTTTATGGGTAATAAATTCAAGTTACTACTCTATGTTTTACATGGCACGTGCTTTATTGGAAAGTGTTGGAGTAAAAATAAAAACGGATGAATCAATTCATTTTCTAGTGTACAATGCACTTATTTATTATTTTTATTCTACTGGAAGATTAGAGAGACATTTTATAGATGATTTTGAAAATGCTCAAGATGAAGCAGTTCAAATCTTGGGAAAGGAAAAAGCAAGGGAGATGATAAGCAGTTATTCTAATGAAAAGGAAAAGAGAGCAAAGTTTACATATGAACTTGGTGAAATTGCTATGCTTGGGAAAGCTGGAACCTCTTTAGATAGGGCTAAGAGATTTATGGAAGAAGCAAGGAAGATACTGGATAGATAAAAGTATATTTTCTGAAATATACGTTACAGGGATAGGTTTTTAAATATAAAATTGCTGTATTATGTATGGCAGAAGGGGCGAGAATAGAGTTGCAGAAGTTCTATGTTGGACGAACTACTTTATTTGGTTTGTATTACGGGGTTGTTTTGGGAGTTATATTTGGGATTTTTGCGTTTATTGTTTTAACAGTTGTTACTTTTCCAGATGGATTTGTTTCTTTCATGGAAGAGAATATTGGGCTTAGATTTAATATTGTTTTGTCTTCTGCCGTTTTTCTTTTGTTTGTAGTTTCTGGTTTAATTGCAGGTTCTCTAGGGTCTTGGTTATATAATATTGCGGCATCTATGCATGGAAAGATGCAATTTTATTTGATGGAAATAGATGAAGAACCTAAATTTGAGATGGGAAGCGTTTAGGTAGGATTTTGGAAGTAGTTATATGATGTTTTATTTTGTTTGAGAAATATTGTTGGATAAATAAAAATTACTAATACTAATAAAGGATGTTGTATCTGTTGAATCATTTATTTCTTCTTCCAAAAGAAACCCGCTTTGCTTTCTAATCTTTCAATCTTATTTTCATTTGCTAAATCCATTAAAATTCTGTATAACAAGTGCCAATTTATTATTTTATCTACTTTCTTTTGAAGTTCTGAAAGAATCTCATTTGTGCTTTTTATCGTTGTTTTTGATAAGATTTCTAAGACATTTTCTTTGTATTTGCTCATATACAAAGGTTTGTATTAATACTTTATAGCCCAATATCCAAACCTTTGGACTAAAGATTTATAAACGAGGAACTTTTATATCTTTTATTATGAAAGAAAATCATAAGAATAGAAATAGATTTTGGATAGGCATTATAGTGATTATTGCTATCGCGATTATTTTTGTTTTTATTTTAAATAATACTTCTCAAAATGACTTAATTTGTAACTCTCCTTATATTAAAGTTGGTAATTCTTGCTGTTTAGATCAAAACTCAAATAGCGCTTGCGATGCAGATGAAAAAACACTAGAAGGAAAGGGGGCAGTTTACGCTTCTCTTACAAATTTTTATGGTGAACTTAAATGGACTAATCTTCTAGACATTACATATTCTTCTGCAGGTTTGGTTCCAGATAAATGCCCCAATGGTAAAAATAAGGGAGATATAATTATGGAGTTTAGTTTGAAGAACTTAGAGGATGATAGCTTTGATTATAGATGTGAAATTGAGTTAACCGAAGGCGAAGACATTGGAGTTTATAGTCCAAGTTCAGATGTATGGATTCTAAGAAAGAGCGAGGGATATTCCCTGAGTGGTAAGGTTGCTTTGGAACAGAGTTTAAGAAATCAACATACTATCAAAGTTTGTTGTGCGCCATATTTAGATATAAATCAAGATCAAAATATATGCAAATATCTAATATTGCCTTCTTTTTGCTAATATGAAAAATAATACAAAATGGATAATTGGAATTATTATCAGTATTTTAATTGTAATTGGATTTTTTAATAGTCCTAATATAAAATTGGTTCGCCAGTCTGGGTCGGATTATACTTGTCCAAACATCTTATATCCTTTTTTTGATGTATCCTTTTCAAATGAGGGAAGTGCGGGTACTGATTTATGCATTAATTTGAATTCTCCGAATGAAAATGTTAGTTTTATAAAAAATAATGATTGTTTATTTATTGGCTCAAATGAACAAACACAATTTAAGTTTGTTATAAATGAAACTTCTCTTTCTAGATTGGATAATGTGTCAATAATATATAGTTATAATTATAAAAAATGGTTTTTTAATCATGAAAATAATACAATTTCTTGTGAATATGCTAAAGAAAATAATTGGCAGTTTATATTAAGATCTCAAAAAACACTAAATTAAATTCCAGTCTAGTTCACTCTTTCTTTCATAATTTCTTAAAACAGCTTTTGTTGTTTGGCGCCTTGTTGGATGTCTTTGAAATCCTTGTTTAGAAGGGTGAGAATTTGATTTGCAATTGGTGAGATTTGTTTTTCTATGTAATGGTCGTAATCTATGGGGTGCTTGAGCTTTTGAATTGGTTCTGGGCCTGCTGTTGTTTGATAATAGCTAATTGTGCTGGAGTCTAGATGATCTAATTGTCTTGCTGCTTTTACATGGGGAGGAGTGGTTTTGGTATATTCTGTTAAGTCTTTTCTTATGGATTTTCTATATACTAGTTTTGCATCTAATTTACCTTCACGTATTTTAGCAATATATTCTTTTATGAATTTTTCTACTTGTTCTTCATGGAATACTTTCATTAATAATTCTCTTTGAAAGTCTTGAGCTGCGTCTGTCCAGTCTCCTCTTATTGCTTCTAGTCCTACTATTTCTAATTCTTCTTTTCCATTTTCTTCGACTAGACCTGCGTATCTTTTCTTTGCCGCTTTTTCCTTATTGCCTTCTTTTCCTTGGGCACGAATTTGAGGAAATGCTAGAGAAAGATAGAGTTTCTTAAATTCTAATTCTAAAAATGATTCTCTATGATAGTTTTCTTTAAGGTAGTCTTTATAGTAGCTATTTATTGTATTTTGAATTTCTTTACCTAAATGAATTGCTTTTTCTTTAGGAAGATTGGTAATTACAAATACTGAGTCTGTATCGGAATAAATAACTTGATATCCTTTTTTTTCTATTTGGTCTGCAGTCATTTTAATTATCATTTGGGCGAAGTTGGTAATTGAAGAGGCCATATCAAAATTAAAATATCTACAATTTTCTGATGCAAGAACCCCGTAGAATGAGTTCATTATTATTTTAATTGCATAACTTGACAATTCTCTTTTTTCTTTCTTTGCTTTTTCTCTTGCTGCGTGAAGTTTGGTAATTATCTGAGGAAGAACTCCTTGTTGATTTTTGAAATGAGCATGATTTGGAGTTTCTATTAGTGATTTATCCTCCTTTGAAGGATTTGGAACAAATGAGGCAGGATCTATGTTAAATGAGGTTATAATTGAAGGATATAGAGATTTGAAGTCTAGGACTGCTACATTGCGATAAATTCCTGCTTCGGGAAGTTTTACGTAACCTCCCATTATTTTTTCATCTTTTTGTAGATATCTTGTGGCTGGGGAAACAAGACCAATTTTTCTTGCTTCTCTTATATACAAAGAGTCAAATGCTGCGATTGATGCAGTAAGTCTATTTAATTCTAAACCTACAAGTTGAGAACGTTCTATTGCTAAGTCAATCATTTTGGTTTTTTCTAGAATGTCATAAACCAATTTGCAGTCCATAAGATTGTATTCTACTAATTTCTTTTGATTTTCTAGATAGAGTTTTTCTATTTCTTGATGTCTTGATTTTCCTTTTATTAGTTTGCCTGAACCTAGAATTGCTTGGGAGACATCTTCTAAAGAGTAGGATTCAAATTCTGCTTTTTTGATTGAGGGGGCTTCTTTGATGAATGGGTCTCTGATTAGTGAAAGGGCATCAAGAACTTGTCTTCCAGAGATGTCTGCGCTTGAAGATTTAAAGAAATTTCCTTCTATTCTTAATCTAGAGTTATCTAATGTTCTCCCTAAATCAAATGAGATTTTATGTTTTTTGAATAGCTTTTGTAATTCGGCAAGGTCAAAGTCTATTAAATTCCATCCCGTGATTATATCTGGATCAAATTTTATTAATTCTTTTTTGAATTCTTCTAGGCAATCTGATTCAGATTTACAGGAAATGGCATTTTCTATTTTTTGAGTTGAGACTAGAAAGTTCTTTTGATAGTTTTTGGAATGTAAACCTATACAGAATATTCCCTGGGCATTTGATTCTATGTCTAATGAGAGTATTTTTAATTCTGGGGTGAAGTTTGAAGGTTTAATTTCTGGATTTGAGTATATTCTGTCTACTCTTTCTGAGCTTTGGAAATCTCCTTCAATTTCTAGACTTCCTAGAATGTCTTTATCCATAAGAAATCGAGTGTTTGGTTTAATGTCCGATTCATAGGTTTCGATGTCTAATTTATGTAATGCTGAAGAGAGTTTGTTTAGCTCTGTGTGTAAGTCTGATGAGATTTTAATTACTATATTGCCTTGAAATGTTTTTAGTGTTGTTTTGGAATGGGTGAATTTTGAGAGGTATTTTTCTGCTTTTTTGAAGTCGGTTTCTTTAATAAAAAAATAAGGTTGCAAATTATGAACTGAGGCAAAGGATTGGCCATTTTCTAGTCTTCCAAATAGTTGGACTATTGACTTATTGTCCTGAATGTCATATGTTGAGTAAACTACAAACCCCTTCATGATTTTATTATGTGATTGGGTTTTATAAGGTTGTTGAATATCTGATTATTTGTACAATTCTGAAGCGGGGCGTATAAAACTAGCTGTTCTATAGTCTGGTTTTGGAGTTCTGTCTTTTCCTAATAGCGAGTTTAATTTATTCCCTTTTATTCTTATGTTTAAACCGCCATAAAGACTTGCTAGACTTTCTTGATAAGTCCAATATTTTCAGTTTTTAATACCAGATTTAGTAATAGTATCTCCATTTGCTATGTGAGCTAATTCGTGTCTAATAACTCCTCTAGTCATTCCTAATTTATCTCTTATAACTATTCCATTACAATATGAGTCGCTATAGCAATATGCAGGAGTCATTTTTCTTTTCCAGATATTTTCACTGTGATCTATTATTCCAATATTTCTTTGATTTCCTATTCCTAATTTATCTGCTTCTTCTAAAATTACTTGTTGAAGATGTTGTTTGTCTTTTATTCTTTTTGAAAAAAGTTGAGGGAGCCCAATTATAACATTTGTTGTTAAATAAACTTCTAGTCCTAATAAAATTCCTTTAAGTACGGTTTTTAATTTTTCTTGGAGGTACATGTTATTTTCTCTCCAGACAGGCTTCGAGATTGAATCCTACTTCTTTTGCTAGAAACTGCATTTTTTGAGCATATCTTGAATCTGGGTTTTGCGTAAGTGCTTTTGCTTCTTGAGGTTTTTGAAATATATATCTCATTGTTTCACCTATGTCTTCAAATTGAGATGTTCCAGCATAGGGAGATATTAATCCTTCTTTTGGACTATTTGCGCTATTACGTAGGGAAGTATATTGATTAATTCGAGCATTATGTTCTGTTATAAATTCGCTAAGTGTAGAACGTTTCTTTTCAAATTCTTCTGCTGCCAAACTGTAAGTTCTTCCGGTTTCTGCATCTGGAATAATTCCGGTTTTAATTACATCTGAATATTTTGAATATATTTGTTCATTTAATCTTGTTAGGTTGTTTTCTTCTGATTGTATTTTTTCTTTTTCTTGAGTAATTTGTTCGTATAATCCTTTAATTTTTTTAGTGTCTATGTTTCTCCAAGTTGATCCATTAGAAGTATTTCTATCGTTATACTCGATTCTTGCGATTGCATTCCATTCTTTTAAAATTCTTTTTCTTTCAGAATCTGGCTTTGAATCAATCCAAGCATGTCCTAATTCATGAGGGAGGGCTCTAAATAACGAATTAGTAGAGTATATCTCTATCATTCCTCCTCCTTCTATACCACCATCACGTTCATCTTGAGTGTCAATTGAAACACTTTTGGCAGAGGTTCTTAAGGTAATTGGAAGAGTTTGGGCATATGAGTCTACTAAATTTTCTACATTTTTGTCTGGAGTTTTAAGATAAAGGTCGAATCCTGCCTTTGCTTTAAATCCTGGAACCTTTGAATATCCATTATTATTTTGAAAGCTTTCTGTAAGTTCTTCAATTGTTTTTTCTTTAGAACCATTTTCAGGAGATTGAAAGCTCGTGTTTATAATAAAATTCTGTGCTGCTAGTTGAATTGCTAATGCTAGGTATGTTACTCCTTTTGCTAATTTACTCTTTAATGTCATGAAAAACTTGATTTATGAGAGTGACCCTATACCGGAATGATTATAAACTCTAATTTCTTCTAATT
>JBBSYD010000046.1:0-1675 GCA_038045425.1 Nanobdellota archaeon
GAACATGCAGCGGCAAGCGGTGCCGCTCCTCAAGCCTACGGCCCCGCTGGTCGGGACGGGCATGGAGCGCGTGGCCGCCCGGGACTCCGGGGCCGTGGTCGTGGCCAAGCGGGGGGGGGTGGTGGAGGCGGTTCTAAAACGTATATTATTGGTGAATTATCAGGAGGCAATATTGTTGAGTTCTCTAACGGAGAAAAAATATCATTTAATATTTCTTTAAATACACATACTGTAACATTAAAGAATCATACAAATACTTCGGCAATGATAGAAATAAAGAGTGAGGCACAAACATTTACACTTAATGTGGGAGAAGAGATTCAAGTTGATTTGAATTCTGATAATGTGAAGGATATTTTAGTTAAATTAAAAGAAATAAATGCAACTTCTGGTAAGGTGACTTTAGTTATTACAAGATTGGCTGGAGCTGATAAGTATGCTGAAGAAACTGAAAAAGAAAGAAAAGAAAATAATGGAAGTTCTAAAGATGCCTCTCCAGTATCTCCTGAAACACAGAAAGTTATTTATATAGTTATTGGCATTCTTGTTGTGATTATGGTTATTTCGTTTATTATTTATTTAGTTGCAAGAAAAAATAGAAAAGCGAAATGGGGGGAAAGATAATGTCTGAAATGGAAGGGATTGAGAAAATGGCGTTGGTTACGTTTGTATCTTCAGTAGTTTTAATGGGATTTATATTATTATTTAGTTTTGTTCCTTCATTGACTGGATTAGTTATAGGAAATGAGGAAGGAAATCAAGCATTAGTTGATGAAGGATGTAGTGATTCGGACGGAGGATTAAATTATCAGATTAGTGGAAGTGTTAATTTATGTATTAAAGGAAATTGTGACCTTGCGGAGGATTCGTGTTCGGGGAAAGTTTTAGTTGAATATTATTGTGAAGAAGAAAAGCGACTTTCCAAAAAATATGATTGTGAAGAGATGTGTGAATCGGGAGCATGCGCAAATAAGGTGAGTAAATTTAGTTATCGTGGAGGAGGAGGAAGTGCAGACGAGGGTTTAGTCACGACTACAACTACTACTTCAGTTCCAAGTACGAGTCAAACATATGAGCTTGGGAATATTGTTAAGGAAAATATAGTAGATGTCTTGAAAGATGATAAAACCTATTTTACTATTGGAGGAAATGAGTATTTTGTAACTCTGGTTGAATCAAGTCCAACGCAAGCAGAATTTATTGTTAGTGGGCTACCTAAATTTACCTTGGGAATTGGAGAAAGTGTTCAGAAAGACTTGGACTCCGATGGAGATTTAGATGCAACTTTTTGGCTTCGTTCTGTGAATGTTATTACTAATAAAGCAAAGTTGAGTATTAGTTAATTCTTTTAGAATTAGAACTTAATAACTTTGAAAACAATTCTTTGAGCATCCATGGATTCAACTTTCCAAATTCTTCTTTTTCCACTATCGGAAAGAAATTCTAGGTTCTCGATGGAAATATCTCCATTTTCAGGACCAAGAAATGCATATCTTCCTGATTCAAGAAGATTTTCTTTTTTATCTTCAATCTTATCTTCTTTTTTATTCTCTTCAATTTTATCATCCTTTTTAGTTTCCATAAAATTTATTATTTTTTTAGGTTTAATAATATTTTGGTGATTGCGGCTACATCCCAAATAAGAAATTCTAGTCAATAAACAAGTTTAAATATA
>JBBSYD010000047.1:0-12175 GCA_038045425.1 Nanobdellota archaeon
TACATTTGAGGGTAGATATTTGAACATTAAGTCAGTGATTCTGCCAAGGTTAGGAACTTCAATAACTACTTCTGCGAATGTTGTGTATAAGTCTTTAGAGTCTTTGACTTCAACAGGAGGATGATGAACTTCTTCGATTAACTTTACTCCTTGTTCTGTTTTTATTTGAGTTACTAGAAGCCTTAGTGCTTCGGAGACATGCTCTGGAGGACGTCCAAGAATTTCCATGATAAATCTTACTTGAATTGGTTTCATTTTAATTCAAAAAGAGAGGGATATTTAAAATCTTCGGAAGAAGAATTTAGGATAGATGAAGAGTTAAACTTGATAGTTTGATGCACCATTCTTCAAAAAATACTGAAAGATATGGTAATTATCTGCTAATTATGTCTTATTGATTTAATTTTGAAAATAGGGTATTTCCTTCCTGCTGAAAATTTTAATATTTTGTTGATTAATAACCGTATGGGTTAGAAATAACCAACTTCCCCAAATTGTCAAAGAGATATAATGTGTCTCTATCGTTATTCCAGACGTTATCTTTTTGATTCCAGAAAATGTCTGTGGCATTGTCTTTGCCTATGCTGGAATGCAATGTGACTGGGGAGGACAATTGAATGTGGAAAAGATATTCTTTTCTACTTTCGTCTTTGAGAGAGAAATTGAGAAGATTTAATTCTCCACAGGTTGAAGAAAGAGTTACTATTTCCTCTTGGGGATTTATTTGGGAAGTTATGCAAGAATAATATTCTGAATGCTCCCAGATGCCTATCCCTTCTTTAATTGCTTTTTCCTCTGACTTTGAGAAGAGAGATAATTCATCATCTTGAACTAGGAATTTTGATGAAAGCCCAAGTTTAATGCTTTCTAGATTAAGATATAAGTTATCTGGAGAATAAATTCTTGCTAGTCTTCTTCCGTATTTATCTTGCCCAGTAACCTCTAATTTAATTGGAAGTCCTTCATATTCTTTCAGAAATAGAAATGCTTTTTTGTAAAGAGGATTTGACTTTTCAGGGGAGTTTATATTAAGAAGTCTCACTTTACTTCCATCCTCTAATTCTAGAGTATCTCCGTCTATTACTCTTGCAACTATAGATAATTCTTGGTTTTGCGGTGGGTGAAATATGTGAACTAAATGGATTGAATTTGCGATTAATGCTGTGAGAATTATAGCAAATAGAAATGCTGGGATTTTATTCATTATAACAAAATTATTTGATATTTTATTGAAAGAGAATCGCAAAATCTTTTTATATTTTCTTTAGAAAGGACTAATGTGGAAGTATTTTCATTTGGATGATAGCCAGAAAAATCTACCTCCCAAAGTTCTTTATCAATTATTAAATTTACATGAGTTGAATGTATCATGCAAAATAAAGAAACACTTCCGGGAGTTATGTTTAGATGTTCCTTTAGCTCTTCAGGAGTTCCGAACTTGAGCTTTTTGACTCCAAAAGTTTTTTGAAGCGATTTTATGTCAAGTCTCTTTTCACAGGGCATACAAACAAGATAAAAATTAGAATTATTATCTTTGAGAAATAAATTCTTAGAACAGAGAGCAGGAATATCTTTTTTTAGTTCTTCTCCTTCTGCAACTGTGAATATGGGCGGATGTTTATATTCTTCGTATTGAAGGTTATATCTTTTTAGATAATCTAATAACTGTTTTTCCATTAAATAGAGTGAATGTAAATATATAAAAACCTAATTAATCCCGATTAGTTATGGCAAAGAAAAATGAGTTTGATTTGATTATTATTGGGGCTGGAGTTGCTGGACTTTCTGGGGCGATGTATGCTGCTAGACTGGGATTGAAAACTTTATGTTTGGGAAAGAGTTCGGGAAGCGAGATGCCTATTGGAGGAGTTATAACTACTACTAATCTTGTGGAAAATTATCCTGGATTTACTAGTATAAGTGGAAATGAACTAGCTGAAAACATTAGAAAACACGCAAAGTCATATGATTTGGTTGATATTAGAGAAGAGAAGGTTATGAACGTTAAAGAGAATAAGGGAATATTTAATGTTGAAACTGAAAAAGAGGAATATTTTGGAAAGACGATATTGTTTGCAACTGGGACAAAATGGAAGAAACTTGAAGTTAAAGGGGGACAAGAGTTTGAAAATAAGGGAGTAAATTATTGTGCTTTGTGTCAGCCCCCAGGAGAAGAGATTATTACAAACAGTAATATTATCCCAATTGAAAATGTTACTCCTTCCACGAGCGTATTGACCGGCGATGGTAGTTATCAAAGCATTGGAGGATTTAGTAAAAGAGAATATGATGGAGAATTAATTGGTATTAAGCCAAGATTTTTTGTTGAAACTACAAAACTAACTCCAGAACATCCAGTGTTGACTGTGCAAGTTAAAAAAGGAGTTGGAAGTAGATATCTAGAAGATTTTAAGTTTGGAGAACCTACTTGGAAGGAAGCAAAAGATTTGAATTTAAACGATTGTGTTGTGTACCCAATTATTAAAAAAACAGAGGACAAAGAGTATATTAATTTATCAGATTATTTAGAACTTAGAGCATATGAGGATAAAGTTATACCTCATAAAAGAACGTGGACTTCAAAGCTTATTAACAACCGAATAATCCTTAATAAAAATATTATGCGATTGTTTGGATATTACTTGGCGGAGGGAAGTGCAGTTAGACATGAACTTCGATTTTATTTCGCAAAAGATGAACAAGAATATATTAATGATGTTGCAAAGATAATCAAAGAATCTTTCGGTTTGGAACCTCGCATAAGTTATAAAGATAATGTGGGGATTGTTAGTTTATATTCTAAAATGGTGTGCGATTTATTTAAAGTATTATTTGATAAATACTCATATATGAAAAGATTGCCTCAGTTTATTATGCATTTACCGGAGGAAAAACAAAAAGAATTAATAATGGGATTATGGCGGGGAGATGGTTGCTCAAGAGAAAAAGATTTTTGTCTTGTGACAAATTCTAGAAAGCTGGCGTATCAAGTTAGAGATATTCTCTTGAGACTGGGGATAATTTGTTCTTTACAAAAAAGAGATAAAGAAAAACTTAATCTAAAACCGCATCAAATCGCAGGAAGAGATGTTTCATTTACTCATGATAAATATCACCTTAGTGTTGGTGGGCAGTTTTTGGAAAAGATGAGTTCTATCTTAGAATTTTCTCATCCCCTATTGAAAACTAGACAGTTTAGTACAAATCATGCATGGATTAATGAAAATATGGCGGTTTTACCAATTAGAGAAATAAAAAAAGAGAAATATATTGGAGAAGTTTTAAGTTTGGCTATTGAAAATAATAGCAGCTATGTTGCAAAAAATTTTATAGTTCATAATTGCGATGCTCCATTGTATAGAAATAAAGTTGTGGCAGTGATAGGGGGAAGCGACAGTGCCGCAAAAGATGCATTGGTATTAGCTGAACAGGCAAAGAAAGTTTATATTATTTATAGACGAGAAAAAATAAGACCTGAGCCAGTTAATCTTAAGAGAGTTGAGAGTAATCCTAAAATTGAAGTGATAAATAATGCTAATGTTTTAGAAGTTAAAGGAGATAAAATTGTTAGAAGCGTGATTTTGGATAGAGAGTATAATGGGAAAAAGGAATTAGAGTTGAATGGAGTTTTTGTTGCGATAGGACATATAGTCTTATCGGAATTAGCTAAAAAGCTAGGCGTTAAATTGAATGAGAAGGAAGAAATTATAATTAATCATAAAAATTCTGAAACTAATATTCCAGGAGTCTTTGCGGCGGGGGATGTTACGGATAAGCATTTTAAGCAGGCAATTACTGGAGTTGCAGATGCCTGTACTGGAGCGTATTCTGCTTTTGAATTTATAAGTAAGAAAAATGTTGAAGGATAATTGACTTGAACATGTATGTAACATGAACCCCTAAAATGTTTGATAGAAAAGTTTAAATATTAACTTAGAGTTATGATATCATAACTTAGAGTTGTACCATGATCGAGCTAACAAGGAAAGAACAGGAGGCATTATTAATCATCTATAAGGATGTTGCTAATTATTATAATGCGAATTCTTTGAGTAAAGAGCTTGCGATGACTCAAGTTGGAACTATGAAACTCTTAAAGAGGTTTGAAAAAAACAATATTCTCTTGAGTAAAAAGATTGGGAAATCAATTGTTTATAAGATTGATATAAAGGAAGAGTTTGTACAAAAACTAATCGCATTTGCTTTAATAAACGAAGCAAGTAAATACTCTCGATGGAAGGATGAATTTAAGTTATTATATAAAAAGGGCAGAATTTTATTGTTTTATGGGTCTGCATCAAGGAATTATGCTAATGCGAAAGATATAGATATATTTATAGTGATTGAAAAAAAAGATTTTCGTGAAGTAGGTAAGAAACTTGAACAAATTCAGAAAGTACTGCCAAAAAAGATTCATGTAATTAAAGCAATAAAAGAAGATTTGGTAAAAAATATAAAAGAGAATAATAAAGCTATGATTGAAATAGTTAAAACTGCCATTGTTTTATGTGGATATGACAACTATATGGGGGTTGTAAATGGATTCACAGGCTTCTAAACATCTGGATTGGTGCTTAAAAAAAGCAGGAAGAGAAGTTGAAGAATGCAAAGCTCAAAAAAAGAAGATTCGACATAGGGGTTTGTTGAAGTTCGAGCCAGATAAAAAACTTGCTTTTGGTTATCTGCAGAAGGCAAGACATAATTTAGAGGTATTCCATCTTCTTAGAAAAAATAAGTTTTCAGATTGGTCTATAACTGCTGGTTTCTATACTATTTACAGAGAATTCTGATAATCGTGTCGCTCTTTCGCAGAATTCTCTGGACAGGGAACTCTGTACTAAACATGATAAAATCAACAGAGTTCCCTGTATCATTGTTTTTTGGCGATTGCAACAAAATATGGATATGAATCTAAAAATCAGACTTGTACTATTGCTTTAATAGAAAATTTACAAGAACAAGGCAAGATATCAATTAATAAGGATATCATTGATTTTATGAAATATGATGAAGATGAAAATAGTCATGAACAAAGTATAATTGAACTTAGAGAAAATTATACATATGGTATTAATCTGGAAGTTAGTGATGAAAAACAACTTGAAAAGATAGAAAAGTTATGTGTTGAGTTTATTGATTCTACTAAGGAGATAATTTATAAGGAAAATTGAACGTAAAGTAAAAGTAAGAAGTTAATTACGTGCTATTGAATTAATTAATCAATAAAAAGGTGAAGTTTTTAAATGCCTGAAGATTGTAAAATGTATGAATAAAAAGGGATTGTCACCAGTTATTGCAACGGTGCTATTGGTTTCTATGGCAGTTATTATTGCAGCATTAATATTTATGTGGGCAAAGGGAACAATCGCAGAAAGATATTTGAAATTTAATGAACCAGTCGAGAGATCTTGTGAAAATACTAATTTTGACATTGAAATATTAAGGGACGGAAATGTTAGTGCAGTTAATAGAGGGAATGTCCCAATTTATGGATTTAAGTTATTTTCGCAGGAAGTGGCTAGTATAACTAATTTAAGTGATTTTACTTGCTTAGATAATAATTATCCTATAACTATAAGAAATGGAGAGAGTTGTGAAGGAAGTACGGATGCTCTTGCCTCGGGAAAGAATGTTCTAGTTGTTCCGGTAATTCTTGCTCAGAGAGGAAAAGATAATGTTCCATTCACTTGCGATAACTCTTTTGGAAAAACTGTTGGAGTGATTTAAAATGGAAAAGAGAGGTTTGTCGGGAGTTGTTGAGACTGTATTAATTCTGATGATTACCGTTGCTGCAGTTGGACTTCTTGCTTCGTTTGTTATTCCTTTTGTGAAAGAGAGTTTAAGTAAAAGTAGTGAATGTGTTGGGATGGAGGGAATATACCAGTTTGATGAGACTTTTGAATTAAATTGTTTGAATTCAGGGGTTAATGCCACTTTTTCGGTTAAAGCAAATAATGTTGATGAAAGTAAGATTGCAGGATTTGATGTTGTTATTTTTGGAGGGGGAGAGTCTAAAGTGATAAAGGTTAGAAAAGAGGGATTTGCTAGTTTAAAGATGTATAATGGTTCAGAAAGTATAACGCTTCCAAAAAGTGGGGAATCTTTGACATATGCATATTATACTGGAAGTGTAAATTACTCTTCTGCTGAATTAAGAACTGCACTGCAAAATGGGAGAGTGTGTGAAGCAGTTAATGATAAAATAACTTTGTTTAACTGTTAACATGAAATATAAAAAAGGACAAGTCTGGATTGAAACCACGTTGTATACTTTGATTGGATTAGCTATAATTGCAATGGTTTTAACTTATGCCTTGCCTAAGATAACTTCTTACCAAGAAAAAATAGTAATTGAGCAAAGTATTAATTCTATGAGACAACTTGACTCTTTGATAAATGCTGTTGCTAGTGCAGGTCCAGGAAATAGAAGAAGTTATGATATTAACTTTAAGACGGGGGAATTGATTTTTAATGGGAGTTCGGAGAATGTTTATTTTATATTAAAAGAATTAAGTAAGCCTTATTCTGAAGTTGGAATTCCAATAAATCAAAAGGGAGTTGTTGTAAAGACTAGTCAAGAGACCAAGAAGTATTCTACCAGGTTAGATTTGAATTATAACTCTAATAATACCGATATTGCTACCGAAGATGGTGCCATACTCTCACTTCCTCCTTCGGCAGTAGGATATCGAATTTGGGTATACCATAATGGAACAGCAAGTGGTAAAAATCAAATTGTCGTCTCTCTTAATTAGGCAAATTTTAAATAGAGAGTATTGTTATATAAACAAAATGAGCGTGCCAATTAATTTAAATCCTAAAATTCCTGCATTGCCTAAGCTGGATGATAAGACTAAGATAGATATTAGATATATGCTTATTGCACCTTATGCTTCTGCCCATATATATTGGGATACTAATCTAAGAGAATTAGTATATGACTTGGAAGAACCTATGCTTACTCCTGGAGAGAAAGAGATATTGGATAGGATTGAAGAGGCAATGTATGAAGTAATTAATGTTAATGTAGCTATTGAGAAAACTGTTGAATCTACAAGTGAATATGTTGACAAAACTGCAAGGATAATTATTGAAGAACTGGATTTGAAAGTTTCGGAACAATCATATTCGAAGATGTTTTATTATCTGTTTAGGGATTTTATAGGATTACAAAGTATTGAACCCTTAATGAAGGACTATTATATTGAAGATATAGAATGCAATGGAATTGATACTCCGGTTTATCTTATCCATAGAATGTATAGAAATATGAGAACAAATATTAAATTTAGAAATGTGGATGAACTTGCTAGTTTTGTAGAAAAATTAGCACAAAAAACTGGAAGATATATTTCATATGCTCAACCTTTGTTAGATGGAACTTTGCCAGATGGAAGTAGAATAAATGCTTCTTATACTAAAGATGTTACGTCTAAAGGACCAACATTTACTATAAGAAAATTCACTAAGATTCCTTGGACGCCAATTCAGATATTAGCTAATGAAACTATGAGCCCTGAGATGCTAGCTTACTTTTGGATATTGCTGCAGTATAAGTCTAGTATATTGATTACGGGAGGTACTGGAAGTGGTAAGACTACTTTGCTTAATGCAATTGCATTCTTTATTCCTCCTGAGGCGAGGGTCGTTTCATTGGAAGACACTAGGGAAATAAATTTGCCTAGAGAAAATTGGTTGCCTGCTGTTGCTAGACCTTCGATTGGGGTGGGCAAGGTGGGAGAAATAGATTTGTTTTCTTTACTAAAAAGTTCATTTAGACAAAACCCAGATTATTTGATTGTTGGAGAAGTTAGAGGACAGGAAGCATCGGTATTATTTCAGGGAATGGCTTCTGGACACTCTTCTATGAGTACTATGCATGCAGAGTCTGTTGATACTTTGATTAGAAGACTTCAAACTCCTCCAATAAGTCTTTCTCCTACTTTGATTAATTCTTTGGACTGCGTTGCAGTTGTTACCCATGTAAATGTTGGAGGGAAAGAATCTAGAAAAGTAAAAGAAATTGTTGAGATTGTGGATGTTAATCAGGATGGGCAAGCAGTTGTTAACACCCCCATGTCTTGGGACCCTTATAAAAATCAATTTTTCTTCAAGAAACAGAGTAAGGTTTTTGAAAGGATAGCGAAACAACAAGGATTAGATTTGATGGCACTTCAAAGAGAATGGGTATTAAGAGCGAAAGTCTTACAGGAGATGTATAAAAAGAAGATAATGAGTTTTGAGGAAGTTGGGCAAGTTATTAACGAGTATTATAAGGACCCTGCTGGCGTTTTGCAGAAGTTTGGAATACAATAATTGGTTTATTATTCTGTGAAAGTTTAATAAAGTTTTAGCACAATAAATTTATTAAGATTGAAAAATTATAATGAGGAATGGAAATAGATAATATATTTGAGGTGATTGATAAAACAGGAAGAAGAATTAGATTGACAAAAGAACAATGGAGACATGTTGTTTGTCATAAAGGTATGGAAAATCATATATCTGAAATTGAAGAGACATTAGTAACTCCCTTGAAAATTATATCTCGTGAAGTAGGCAAGTTATATGACTATTATACTTATCATAAAAATAGAAGCGAAAAAGCAAAATATTTACAAGTCGTAGTTAAGTATTTAAACAATCATGGTTTTATATTGACTGCCTACTTTGTGAGGCATATGTGACGATATGACAAGAAAAATGGAAATGCACTACGATGAAGAAGCAGATTATTTAGAGATTTTTGTAGGTGAGCCTCGTGCAGATTATGGCGAACATATATCTGAAGATATTGTTCTGTTTAAGTATGAAGATGATGATAAATTATATGGAATAGGAATATTTAATTTTAAGAAGAGAGCAGGAGAATTAAGTGATGTGTTAAGCAAACTTCCTGTTTCTATAAAAATAGAGGCAAATTAATTTTTTTAGGGAATTTTTGGATATGAATAACTGCAAGGTTTATAGCTTACAGGTTGGAGTGAACCCCTCCAATAGGACAGATAGATAAGGTAACTTTTACTTATAAAAATACAATGGAGGTATTATTACAATAGGTATCGGAAGCGATAATTGCTGGGCTTTGCAACAACGTGGAGAATCTTATCGTAATCGCTTGGAGATTGGAGGTTGTTTCAGAGGGATTAATGACCATTCAGGTAGCGAATATGGCGGGCACATATTTGGACTTTTAAAATAAATTATGAATTTTCTGCGAAGCAGACTATCTGTGGCGAAGCCACTCGTAAGGTGGCTCACGTTCGTATTGGCAACAATTTCTCCTATTGCGCGGGTAAAACAAATTTCGTCTAACATATTTACGAGGTAATTTCGCTTAAACAAGATTATGCGCTGAACAGCGCAATGTTTTTTCAGAGACGTTTAAGTGGAGCGACAGAAAAAAGAGTGTATGTTTACCTGCTATCTATAATTATGATATTTCAGGCAGAAGTCATTTTCGTCTAATCGTACGTTGTAAACGAACTTTATTCCAATTTATTATTATAAGAATAAAGTTAGACTGACTGCTGTTTTTATACGAAATAAAATAATTTGGGACAAATTAAAGCAGTTATCGTTTACTTGTGATTAAGAGACCTTGGAAGGCTCGAGATGGCTACGAAAGCCCTCGAGTGCTTCAATATTTATTCCAAAATTAGTTTGAGCGTGATTAACGAACTATTTTAGGGTTTAGGATGGTGGGAATATCTGAGAGGGCACTTTGGTTTTTTGTCTCGCAGAATAATTTTTAAAGCAGAATTTACTCACCTAAAGATGATAGAGAGGTATTTTTATTCCATTTGGACACTTATTTTCTTCTTTATTTGGCTTGCTTTATACATCCATAGAAAAGATTTGCGTAAAGAAATGCTTTTTGTGAGTTTTGTCTTTGGAATCGCTGGAATAGTTTCGCAGTATATTTATTTGAAAGACTGGTGGAAACCAATGACTTTAACAGGCACAGCCGTAGGAATTGAGGATTTTTTGATTGGTATGTTCATTGGAGGCATAGCAGCTGTTATTTATGAAGAGATTTATAGTAAAAAGATTAGAGTTCGAAATTCAAAGAGAAGTCATTTAATTTTCTACTGCATTCTCAATTCTCTTGCAATTTGTTTCTTATTCTTTGGAAGTTTTTATTTATTAAAATTTAACTCTTTCTACTCCTCGCTTATTACATTTCTTGTTCCAACGTTTTTCATCTGGTTTAAAAGAAAAGATTTGATTAAGCCTTCTCTTATTAGCGGAGTCTTAATGTTAGTGATTGGCATCTTAGTTTATTTTGTTCTTTTTTTTGTTCTTCCAGATTATTTCCATAGATTTTGGTATCTAAAAGAGGTATGGTTTGCTTCCTTATTTTTAGGAATACCTCTTGGAGAATATATTTGGTTCTTCTTATCCGGAATGACCATTAGTCCACTGTATGAGTTCTGGCAAGAAGCCCGAATAATTAAGATGAAAAATTAAAGATAGTTAAACTTCTTCAAATTTCTGCTGTCTGATTTGCATTTTCAAAGTGCCCTCTCCAAGTAGGGGCGGGTGGTCGGGGGTAAAGCAAACCCTAAACTTAGAACTATTCGTTAATTACGTTTAAGCGAGATTATACGTCGAACGGCGTAACGTTGATGGCGATTGTTTAAGCGTAGCGCAAGAGCAGATTAGAATTATTTTTATTTCAAAAATAGCACTCTATTGTTTAATTATAATTTGGGGCAAATTACAATTGAGTATAATCATTCTTAAACGCAGGTTTAGGAAGAACCAAATAAAAACTTGTCTATCGAAAAATATAAAAGCCTCAATCTTGTATCTTGGAGATGGAACAAATGAGAGAAATTGTGCAATTGCGAAGCGATGTAAATAATTTAAAAGAGATGGTTGAAAACTTGACCATTTTAATGAATAAGCGATTGATGATGGAATTACATGAAGAAGCTAGGGAAATAAGTGCTGGAAATTTCATAACTGAAAAAGAGTTTGAAAATAGGCATAAAGTTAAAATTCTTTAAAGTCTTGTGAATATCCTTTTTTAATATAGTTATCACATTCGTCTTTATGTTTTACTGATAAAAGCCATGCCTCTTGCATATTCTCCTGGATAAGGTAGAATATTCTAAATGATTCTACTTTAAATTCCCATAAGGGGGGATGAGTGTACATTAAAGACTTTCCAATGCTTTTAGGATTCTCCTTTAATATTTTTAGTTTTTTAACAATTTGCTCTGAAACGGACTTATCAATCTTTGAAAATTCTCTGTCAAACTTCTTTCCAAATTTAAGAGTATATTCCATCTATCACCTCACTTCCTGTAAGGGATATCTATTTAATAATTTTTCGGAAAACAATAAAGTTTTGTCATTTTATGAACTTTCATGCGGAAGTTGTCCTTGCGAAACAAGAGATATTCCGGGGATATGTGCATTGGAAGCAAAAACACAAGCAACGATTTCACCAACACTACTAGGTGGTGCAAGTTTAAGCCCAGCGTTCCAGTCACATCCATATTCTAAACATATTTTTTTTATTGAATCCTGAACATCTTGAGCATCATAAGTTCCAGTATCTATTGCTCCGGCTCTTAGAGTAGTTATCCAAATATTTTCTTTGTACAATTCCAAAGTAAGCGTATTTGCTAATCTATCCATTGCCCCTTCCGCAGGACAGTGTGAGGCGCCATAGATATAGCTTCTAGTGGCACTCATAGAAGAAATTAAAACGGCTTTTCCATGCCCTTGTTCTCTCATCCTAGGAACTATTGCTTTTGCCATATTCATCGTTGAAATCCAAAGAGGCATTACTTCAGTTTCAAAATGCTCGTTTGTTATCTCTTCAAATGGAAGCCATCTATTTCCGCTTCCAGGCAATTTATAACTTCCGGAACTAAGACCTACGCAATGAAACCAATATAAAAGATTATCTCGTGGAAGATGGTTTATAAAATCCTTAGATTTTTTTGCATCCATTAAATCTATAGCAGAATATTCTATTCTTTCTGGTGCATTTGTTAAAGAAGAGATATAATCTTTGAGATCGGCTAACTTTTCAAGAGTTTTAGAAACCATATGAACAATCGCTCCTTTTTTAGCTAAAACTACGGCAGTTGCCGAACCCATATTTAATTTCCAAAATTCCCTAAAAATTAGGCATTAGGTTTCTTATTTGATTGAACAT